>CAYGPP010000142.1:0-9996 GCA_964351885.1 uncultured Marinoscillum sp. | reverse complement strand
ATCACACCTTCTTCCATGGTGTCACTCATTTTGGGCATTCTGATTATCTCCGCCATTCTATTAGCTTTATTGATTTCTTATCTAAAGACTTCAAAGTTAACCTCTCTCAGTTTTTCTCCAACATCTTTATTCCTTTAATTTGATGAGGTCTCAAATTTTAAATATGCCCGCTAGAAATAACTCAGAATACAAACGACCATTTGCACTCATTAATGGTCATTTTGAAACAATTTACCCTGCCTTTTTTCGGACAATAGAAGGCATCCAAAAGCCACGAAGAGAACGAATATCAACACCTGACAATGACTTTCTTGATATTGACTGGTTTGAGAATCAGTCAGATAAAGTTGTGATAGTACAACATGGTTTGGAGGGCAGTTCTGATAGACCCTATGTGGTGGGTATGGCTAAGTGTTTTTTTGATGCCGGTTATGATATACTTACATGGAATTTCAGAGGATGTAGTGGTGAAATCAATCTTGCAAAACGCTTATACCACAGTGGAACTACTGATGATTTGCATACGGTCATCAATCTTGCATCAGAGAAGTACCAAGAAATCTACTTAGTTGGTTTTAGCTTAGGTGGCAACCTTACGCTTAAGTATTTGGGAGAACAGAAGCCAAATCCAAAAATAAAAAAGGGAGTAGCTATTTCAGCTCCACTTGACTTGCACCTAGGCGTTTTGGAATTACATTCCGCGAAAGGTTGGATTTATGAAAAGCGTTTCGTGAAAAATCTTAAAGCCAAAGCACGTCTAAAAGTAGCCCAGCATCCAGGACTCATCAACTTGGATATTCTATCAAAAATTAAAACGCTATATGATTTTGATGATCAAGTGACCGCACCTGTACATGGGTTCAATGATGCTGCTGACTATTATGAACAATGTTCAAGTAAGAATTTCATAAATAGTATTCGAACGCCAACTCTAGTACTCAATGCCATTAATGACCCGATTTTAAGTAAGCAAAGTTTTGATCACACTCTCTTCCGAAACCTCGAAACTGTTCATCTGGAAACAACTAAGTACGGTGGTCACGTTGGTTTTACGCAGCATCACCCTCAGGGCTACTTCTGGTCTGAAGAACGGGCACTTAGATTTTGTGAAGAAAACTAGCTTCGGCCGAAGTGCATTTCATAAATTGCCCACATGTATGATGGATATTCCATATTTTCTACCCTAGATACTATCAAGGCCTACTTCAAATGTGATGGAGAGATATCGTTAAAAGCCAATTATTTAGCTTCACCTACTCAATTGCTTCCCGTGCTTATTGCTGGTGATAGTCCTTCTTTTCAATTGTATCATTGGGGCATCACAGAAGCCCTCGCCAAAGGAAAATCAGTCAGCAGAAAATTAATTAATTTACCAATAGATCAAGCTCATGAACGTCCTATGTATCCAAAGCTCATCGGCTCAAGACGGTGCGTTATTCCGAGTAATGGATTCTTTTTGTGGAAACAGATTGGTAAGAAGCAAAAAACGCCATACTTCTGCCATTTAATTGATAATCAACTTTTTGGAATAGCTGGAATTTGGGATGAGTATGAAGATATAGATGGAGCGACGAGTTACACCTTCAATATGATTCTCACTCGTACGAATAGCAAACTCTCAGCGTTTAAAGAAGAGCGGCCCGCGTTGTTGGCTAAGGAAAGTTGTGTGAGCTGGCTCCAAAAGGAAATAGACCCAACAGCTACGATTGGGATTATCTCACATTTTGATGAAAATGAAATCGAATTACATGCGGTCAATCCTAAAATTCTCGACAGTCAATCAAATACAGAAGATTATATAAAACCCACTCTTCCGTCCGATCAATTTGGAAATTATACGCTGTTCAGTTAAGTTTCAGTAAGAAAAAACCACCCAGTTACAATTATCCCGAAATAATTTTAAGCTAATCACAATGAAAACTGATAGATACGCTGGGCTTATTCTCTTGCTATTATTCATCTTGTTACTTCCTAAAACATCAATTGCTCAATCCGAAAAGCTTTACGCTAAAGGAATGAAGGCGTTCTTCAAAGAAGACTTTGATAAAGCCATAGAGTACTTTGAAGAAATTGAATCTTCAGGGAGAACATTTAAAGATACAAAATATCGAAATGAAATAAGCTATTTGGTTCAGAGGAAATATAGGGAAAGAGACTTGGGCACGATGCTTTCATTTAGGCAATACAAAGCCAAGTCAGATAAATTCTTCCATTATTGGATGGGTCGTATATATGCGAATCGGTACAATTTTCCGGAAGCAGTAGATTCATGGAAGATTTTCCTCTCAATGAAAGATTATAAAAGCGAAGAAATCATTGAAGAGACTCAGAATTTCTTGGAACATGCCGAACTCATGGTGAAGTACTTTGACAATCCTGATAACTACGAAGTTCATCAACTAAGAGCGCCAATTAATACAGAGTTTGCTGAGCTTTCACCTGTATTTTCTGGGGATAACGCTCGTTTGATCTTCACCTCTAATAGGAATAACGCTGCTACGGACTTATTCGAAGTATTCCAATCTTCAAGCTCGGAGATTGGATGGAATTCTCCCAAACTTATTCCATCGATTGGTAAGATATCACGAGAAAAAGCGAACATTGAGATTGTCAATGAGGATGGAAAGCTTTTCATCTTCAAGGAAGAGAAAAAGAATAGCGGAGATTTATTTTTTAGCGAACTAATCAATGAAAACTGGTCAACTCCAGTGGAATTTGATAATAAGATCACAAGCACTCATCTGAAGTCGCATTTCTTCATCAATGAACATGAGGATAGGATAATCTTCTCTGCTCCAAATAAAGAGTTTGGTCTTGATATATTCGAGTCTTTTAAAAACTCAGAGAATGGACAATGGGAAGACCCTCATCCATTTAGTCCCTCAGTTAATTCTGGTTTTGATGAAGACAGTCCTTTCTTATCAGCTGACGAAAGTAAGTTTTATTTCAGCTCGGATAAACCAGGGGGAATAGGCGGTTTCGATGTTTACGTTTCTACTTTTGATGAAAAAAGCAAAACATGGTCTAAAGCCGAGAATATTGGATGGCCAATAAATTCTCCTGATGATGAGCAGTTCTTCAAAATGAATCCTGACGGGAATTCTGGATACTTCTCGACCAATCGAATACACTCTATCGGAGATTATGACATCTTCTATTTCTGGGAAATTCAAAAAACAACAGTCGAAGGAAGAGTTCTTTATGCCCATAACGAGGCTCCTATAACCAAGGGGGAGGTTCGTTTCCACCCGACACAGTATCTCGATGAATACTTTCGATCAACAATCGATGAGGATGGTAATTATGAGGCTGAGATAATTGCAAATGAAATTTTTCGGGTAGAAATCATGGACGGTTTTGATACCCTACTTACTCAACCATTTGCGCTTGTTGATGTGGATGGCGCGGAGGTTACCCATTACAAGGATTTCTTCGTCATTGCGAAAGACCTAAGCGAGGAAGAAACTTTGAAGTATCAAGCCCAGTATGCATCGGAACAGGTAATTCCAAAGGCTAAAGAAATGTTTGCTCCGGTTAAAAAAGTCTCTCAGCCTAAGGAGGAAGCGGTTAGCGAAAAAGTAATAGTCGCTGCTGAGATTGAAGAAAAAGTAGCGCCAGAGCCTGTAAAACCTGAGTCTAAAAGTCAAAATATCGTAACAGAAAAGAACGATACGTCCATTAAAAAAGCAACTTATTCCTATCATTACCCTATGGAAATAGGCACTCAAATAGCACGTGTGTTTTTTCAGTACAATACAAGTCAATTGACAAAAGCATCCATACCAATGCTCGAAAAAGTTGTTTCTTTTCTTAAAGATTATCCCAGCCTGAAAGTTGAGGTGGCAGGACATACGGATAATTTTGGCTCAGAAAAGACTAACGAAATGGTATCTGTAAAAAGAGCAGAAACTGTGAAGTCCTGGATGGTGAATAAAGGGATAAATCCCGAACGTATAATCACCGTGGGTTTTGGAGAAACGCGCCCTATTGCCTCTAATGATGATGAAGAAAATGGTCGCGAATTGAATAGACGTATCGAAGTGAAAACTTTGAGTAAATAGTCTAGAAATATTGAGTCTCAAGGGCGTTACAAATTCATTTTTTGATAACTTGAAGGTCAATTTTATGGATTTCTATAATGCAACTTAAAGCTTTTACATACAGTCTTCTCTTTCTTATCACTTCTTTTTCGTTTGCTCAAAAAGAAGTGAAATATTATGAAAAAGGAGAGCTCGCATTGGCTGAGCATAAGTACAATGATGCACTGCAACTCTACACTCAAGCGTATAATATCAATCCGGAATATGGGGATGTAGCTTATAAAATGGAATTCATTTCTCTCCTCCTTCCACAGGGTGATGATCGCGTATTGGACAAACTATTAGGTTTTGAGAGCACTTATGGAGAGACAGATGATCATTACTATTATTGGCTTGGACAGGTTTACACGAGGCGGTACAAAATAGAAGAAGCCGTTGCAGCTTTTGAGAAATTCCATCAAAGAATGGACTACTCTGGTAGTGCTGACGAGGAATCGAAGCAACTCATAGCTTATAGTAAGCAGATCCAATACTTTTTTAATAATCCAGGTGAATACGAGATACACCAGCTGGATATGCCAATCAATAGCTCTGCAACAGAACTAAGTCCAGTTTTCTTCGAGGGAGAAAAAGAACTACTATTTGCGTCTGACAAGGATGGTAGTGGTCTTTCTCCATTTTCAATTTACTACTCAAAAAAAACCATCGACGGCTGGAGTTCTTTAAAATCGCTACCTAATCTAGGTTTCTTCACTAAGGAAAATGCCAATATCGAAGTAGTTAATAATGACGGTAAACTGTTCCTATTTAGAGAAGAAAAAGGTGGTGACTTATATTACAGCCAATCATCTGGCGACAACTGGACCACACCAGTAGAGTTTGATGCAAGAATCTCCAATAATCATCTGGCATCTCATTTTTATATAAACGAACATGAAGATCGAATCATTTTCTCTTCGGATGAAGGTGATCAAGGGTTGGATATTTACGAGTCATTTAGAGATCATGAAAGTGGCAAATGGAGCAAGCCCAGTCCATTTCACTCAAATATTAATTCTAAATATGACGAAGACAGTCCCTACCTGTCTCCTGATGAAAGTAAGATTTACTTTAGTTCAAAGAAACCGGGAGGAATCGGTGGATTCGATATTTATGCTTCAACATACAATCCCGCAGATTATTCATGGTCAGAGCCTATAAATCTTGGATGGCCAATTAACTCACCCAATGATGAACTTCATTTCAAACTAAACGAAGACCAAGAGTCTGGATATTTTGTGTCAGACAGACTTCACTCAAAGGGAAGTTCTGATATCTACTTTTTTTGGGAAGTAGAACAAGTTAAAATTGAAGGGCGTGTATTCAATGAATCTCAAAATAAAGCCCTCACCAATGCGATCATTAAATTTCATCCTTCTCAATACTTAGATGAATCGTTCACGTCCAAAATAGACGATAATGGTCGATATATGACGAACATAATAGCAGATGAGGTGTTTAAAGTCGAGATTATCAAAGACGGAAAAGTCATATATAATGATCAGTTCGAAATACACAAAACCTCAGGTGAGCCCACCACTTATCTTAAAGATTTTGCTGTGAAGTATTAACTCAATAGACACCCCATAAATATCAATAGACATGTATAGCTCAAGAATAGCAGGAATCGGACATTATGTTCCTGAAAACATAGTTACAAATAAAGATTTGGAAGCCTTTATGGAAACTACTGATCAATGGATTCAGGAAAGGACTGGCATAAAAGAGAGAAGATGGATAGACCCAACGACCGGTGACATGCCATCTACCATGGGAACCAAAGCCGCTAAAATAGCGATCAAGAATGCAGGGCTCACGCCAGACGATATTGACTTCATCGTATTCGCTACGCTTAGCCCAGACTACTACTTTCCCGGACCAGGAGTTCAAGTACAAGAGCAATTGGGCATCAAGGAAATAGGTGCTCTCGACGTAAGAAACCAATGCAGTGGATTTGTATACGGACTTTCCGTAGCTGACCAGTTCGTGAAAACGGGCATGTATAAGAATGTGCTGGTTATTGGAAGTGAATACCACTCAGGAGGATTGGAAAAGAGCACAAGAGGTAGAGGCGTGACGGTCATCTTTGGAGATGGTGCGGGGGCTGTTGTCCTGACACGCTCCGAAGATTCGACTAAAGGAATACTCTCTACACACCTACACTCAGAAGGACAACATGCAAAAGAGTTAGCGTTGATAGGTCCTGCGACTAATCGCTGGGTAGATAAGATCATGGACGAGAATAACCCTGAAGACGTGAGCTATTATCCTCACATGAATGGAAATTTCGTGTTCAAACATGCCGTAACTCGCTTTAGTGAAGTCATCATGGAAGCCTTAATCACCAATGGCTTCAAGACCGAAGATATAGACATGCTTATCCCTCATCAGGCTAACTTGCGAATAAGTCAATTTATCCAAAAGAAAATGGGTCTGAGTGATGACAATGTCTACAATAACATTATGAGATACGGTAATACCACTGCCGCATCCATACCCATCGCGCTAAGTGAAGCGCACCTTGAAGGTAAGATTAAGGACGGAGATTTGGTATGTCTAGCAGCATTTGGTAGCGGTTTTACTTGGGCATCAGCATTGATTCGTTGGTGATATGGCACCAAGTAAAGAGGAGCTGGATATATTAGGCGATAGCAGCTTTCTTTTGCTAAAAAACAGTCTGAATGAGAAAATAATCAAGCTTCTTGGTGAAATAGAAGCTGAACTCAGACCTTCAGTTGAGGCTCATTCATTTTTATATCCTGCGGATACTTATTTGAAGTCTGGAAAAATATCGAAGGGTGAGCAATACCAAGGGCTCCCCTACTTTATGCTTGACTACCCACGAAAGTTTACGCGTGAAGAAATATTCGCCTTTCGCACCATGCTGTGGTGGGGAAATCACTTTAGCTGTACGCTTCACTTGGAAGGAGATACACTGCTGAGTAAAAAGGATCACATCGTAGCTAAGCTCATCGATGAAAATGATCTTTATTTTTGCGTTAATCACACACCTTGGGAGTATCACTTTCTACCAGATAACTACCAAAGAATTGAACACCTCACCAAGGATAAAATCATTCACCAAATTGAGCAATATGGGTTTATAAAAATCAGTTCTAAAATTTACATTTCAGAATGGTTTGAATTCAAATTATTCACAATGACAACTTTAGCTCGATTTTTGAGACTCTTGAAATAACATGAAAATTGTCCTAACCTTTCTCATTTTCAGCACCTTCTTGAACTTGGTAATAGCTCAAGATATCAATCCAAATAGTCATAAATTCAATGCGGATTCACTAGATGATGGAACGTATATGCTGAGACACGAAAATAATAGAGTAGCTCAGGTGGGATCCATAGAAAATGGTATGAAAAATGGTATGTGGAAGTATTTCTATAAAAATGGAGAACCCAAAGAATATGTCGAGTATGAAAATGGATTGAAAAATGGGATTAATATAAAATTTGATAATTATGGAATACGAGTCAATCTAAGCAACTACACCAACAACATTATTGATGGTAACTACTACGAGTACTACGAGAACGGAGAGTTTGCATTAGTTGGCTATTTTTCAAATGGAATCAAGGATAGTGTATGGACCGAGTACCACCCTAATGGAGGAATTTCTTACATCAGAAATTACGATAACGGTCAACTGGATGGGCTTCAGACTAATTACTATACATTTGGTAGAGTGCTCTCAACGGAGCAATATACCGATGGTATCAAATCTGGTGAATGGAAATACTTCTTTGAGAATAAGAGGCTTCAAAAAAGTATCGTATTTAGAAATGGACTCATGAATGGCTCTTATGAGGAGTTCTTTGAAAATGGGCTAAAAAGTGTAGAGGGTCAGTATCTCAATGATTTGAAAACGGGAAAATGGTTTAGCTTTTTTCCAACTGGACAACTTTTCTCTATAGGTGATTATGTCGCGAATGAACGTGATGGTTTATGGAAATACTTTGATGAACAAGGAAATCTCAGTTCGGAGGGTTCATTTATGAAAGGTCTTAAAACCGACCAGTGGATTTACTATTACCCTACTGGAGAACTGATGGAGATAGGGAGTTTTGTAAGTGATGAAAAGGATGGCCTCTGGGGAACATTTTATAAAAATCAACAGCTCAAACAGGAATCAGCTTGGGAGGTCGGCCGATTGATGGAGTTGTCTCCCTTTTTCACTCCAAAAGGAGTCGAGTTAAATAAAGGAACACTTACCTCGGGAACTGGACAGGTCTATGATTATTATGAAGATGGTACGATCAAATCGGACTTAAATTATCGGGGTGGCTTACTCAATGGTACAGCTCGTAATTATGACGAAAAAGGTAATTTGATATCCGTTGGAACATTTCAAAATGGTCTAAAAAATGGCATTTGGAGTGAATTTAACCGCAGTGGAAAAGTCGAAATTAAGACGAAATACATTAATGACAATCCGATAGGAAATACACAATATTTCAATGCCAAAGGCAGATTAATTCACTATGAAGTACGTTCGGAGTAAACATATTCCTTCAAGTGCAGTTCATTTATCATGTTTGGATTATTCAAAAAGAAATCGGAAAAAGAGAAGCTTCAAGAGCAATACAAATCGTTGATGGAGCAGTCTTACAAACTATCATCAACCAATAGAAAACAAAGTGATGCTAAGGCGGCTGAAGCAGATGAAGTACTAAAGAGAATGGAAACGCTTGAGGGCTAACAATCCAACGCATGCTGAGTAGTGCTCTCGTAAACAGAGATAATCGACTCATCGCATCTTTGGTTGTAAATGGTCAATCCTATAGACTTTCTAAGGCTGAATATTAATATTAAGGCTAATTTTCAACTATGATCATTAACCTCATTTCGTCACCTCGGAATATCTCTACTGCCCTAATGTACTCTTTTGCCCAAAGAGCGGATTGTAAGGTGATAGACGAGCCTTTCTATGGTTACTATCTATCTGAATCTGGAGCTGTTCATCCAGGAAGAGATGAAATCATAGCCAATCAACCAGATAAGGTATCAAAGGTCGTAGAATGGATTGAGCGTCTTCAATCTGATCAGGAGCATGTCTTTATTAAAAACATGGCTCATCATCTGGTGGGAATGGATACCTCAATTCTTTCGAACTGGAAAAACATCTTCCTCATTCGTGATCCTAAAAAGCTAATTACTTCCTTTACTAAAGTCATCCCGAATCCTTCCATGAAAGACATAGGGCTAAGACGACAAGAGGAACTTTATGAACTTTTGAGTAGAGAACAGAAATGCGTGATTATTGATTCTGGAGTCATTCTCGCTGATCCTGAAAGAGTATTAACTGAGCTATGTAATCAAATCGGAATCCGTTTCACAAATGAGATGCTTTCTTGGGAACCAGTAGCCATTGAGGAAGACGGAGTTTGGGCCAAATACTGGTACAAAAATGTCCATACCTCTCGGGGGTTTCAAAAATCACGTGATCACAACGAAGTATTTCCTGCTCATTGTCTTTCACTACTCGAAGAGTCTGAAGAGATTTACAAGAGACTATTTTCTCAATCAATTCAATAAAAGCGAACGCCATTATGCTTCAAAAATTCAACCCCCAGAATGCCAACATTAAAATATGGGTAGGTGACGGACTCAAAGATCGCGCAGATGCTAAAGTCTCCGTATTCGATTCCACAGTACAGGGTGGTGATGCCGTCTGGGAAGGATTGAGATTGTATAAAGAAGGTATTTTTTGTCTGGAAAGGCATCTGAATCGTATGTATGAGTCAGCCAAAGCGCTTGCATTTGCTGAGGTGCCTGAAAGAGTTGAAATCATAAAAGCGATTAAAGCGACGCTGAATGCAAACAGCATGACGGAGGACACCCATATTCCGCTTGACCTTGTCTCGTGGGGAAAAGTCCACTTCTGGTATGGACCCAAGAATC
>CAYGPP010000141.1:0-10269 GCA_964351885.1 uncultured Marinoscillum sp. | reverse complement strand
CTTTATCACCCGAAGGATTGGGAATAGATGGTCAAAACCTGAGAACCTTGGGGATAAGATTAATTCAGTCTTTTGGGATTCCCAACCTACTTTGAGTGCCGATGGTCGAACGTTATATTTTTCTTCCAATAGACCAGGGGGTTTTGGGAAAAGAGATTTGTGGAAATCAAAGTTCTCTCAAGATGGTTGGACGACTCCTGTGAATCTTGGACCCAGTATAAATACTAAATGGGATGAAATAACCCCATTTATTCATTCGAGCAATTCGACGTTGTTTTTTTCTTCCCAAGGGCACCCCGGATTGGGAGGGTATGATCTTTTCTATTCGATTAAAGAGAATGAGGAGTGGCTTGCTCCACAAAACTTAGGTTATCCTATTAACACGAAAGATGAGGAGATCTCAATGTTTATTAATGCAAATGGTTCAAAAGCATACTTTGCTAAGGAATCGATTTTGGATGATTTGGAGAAAAAGAGTGTCATTGTGGAAATGACTTTTCCTTACGATTCTATTTTGAAGAGTCGTTCAAGTTATCTAGTTGGAAGGGTACTAGACAATTATACGAAAGAACCTATTGGGTCAAGTTTTAGGATGTATAATCTCAACGATAGCACCGATCAATACTTTGTGAGTTCGGATTCTATTTCAGGAAAGTTCTTCCTAGTCTTGAATGAAGGCGCTGAGTATGGTGTATTCATTAAGAAAGATGGGTATCTGTTTGAAGACTTCCGAGTTGAGCCCAAAACGTCATCTATTCTTAAGCCAGATACTTTAGATATTTTTTTGAAACCGATAGCTATTGGAGAGACTGTGATTTTAGAGAATATTTTCTTTGAACACAATTCATCCGAATTAGACTTAAAATCACAATCCGAATTAAGAGAGCTCACAGATTATTTACTTTTAAATAATGGATTTGACTTTATCATTGAAGGACATACTGATGACACAGGTTCAGAAGCCTACAATGTGACCTTATCAGAGGCAAGAGCAAGAGCTGTTTATCAGTATTTAGTAGATCAAAAGGTTGACTCTAAAAGAATTACAATTATCGGCTTAGGCAGTTCCATGCCAATAGAGTCCAATATCTCCGAAGCGGGCAGAAGAAAAAACCGTAGAATCACATTTCGCATTACTTCTAAGGGCTAAATAAATAAGGTTACAATTTTTTGGACTTTTTTTTTACTTTTTTACCAAAATATATAATAGGAAAATAATGCAATTGAAGATGATTATTTCGCTAGGAGTTCTATTTGAGTGATATTTTAACTGTTTATAATGTAAAAAAGGCTTTTCGCAATAAATAGGTACGTTTTATTCGAAACTCATAAGTCTTTGCCTTTATTGTTGATTATGAAGTAATTGTTATAGATTTATGAGTCGAAACATAATGTTCAAATTTAAAACAGTTTAATATGAAGAGGATTCTACTACTGAGTTTCACGTTCTCTTTTGTCTTTGCCTTCTCGGCAATGGCTCAAAGAACGGTTTCAGGAAAGGTCACCGATGATACCGGTGAGACAGTTCCTGGAATTAACGTAGTTCTGAAAGGAACTACAACTGGTACTACTACCGATCTGGATGGAAATTACAGAGTTAGTATACCAGAAGAAGGAGGCACGTTGGTGTTTTCGTTTATTGGCTTGGCTACACAAGAAGTTGTGGTTGGTGCAAGGTCAGTGATCGATGTTAGCATGGCGTCTGATGTAAAACAACTGACGGAAGTTGTTGTAACTGGTTTTGGTATTGAAAGAGCACCTAATGAGGTGACATACCAGACCGAAAAAATTGGTGCTGAGCTTTTAATGCAAGGTCAACAGCAGGTTGCTGCGGTTGGTTTAGCTGGAAAAGTAGCAGGACTTCAAATCAATGTCCAAGACAATGGTGTGAATCCGCAGACTCAGATCCTATTAAGAGGTTTCAGGTCTATCTCTAGTAATAACCAAGCAATGGTTGTTATAGATGGCGCTGTGGCTTCCTTGGGAGCATTTAGTGACCTAAATCCTCAGGATATCCAGAGTATCGATATCATTAAAGGAGCTAACGCTGGTGCACTTTATGGTTCTCGTGCGGCTAATGGAGCTGTAATTGTAACTACTAAGAAAGGTAAATTGGGTAAAGGCTTTACAGCCGGTATTAACTCATCTCTTACTTTTGAGCAAGTAGCGTACATGCCAGATTTTCAAACTGAAAATGGTATTGGTTGGGACGGACATTACGATCCAATCGAGAATACCAACTGGGGTCCAAGATTTGATGGAGTTACTAGACAAGTTGGTCCAGATTTCCCTGACGGATATGTGTTAGATGAGCAAATGGTTCCTTATGCGCCTATTCAGGATAACTTACGTGACTTTTACGAAGTAGGATCTACTTTCCAGAACACAGCGTATATCTCTGGTGGTGATGAGACGAGTACTTTCTATATGTCTCTTGGTAATGTTAATACTTCAGGAATCGTTCCTGATGATGAGTATGAAAGAAATACCATTAGAGTTAATGCTTCCAAGAAAATGGGAAAATTGAAATTAGATATCAACTCTAGTTTCTTTACCGATAAAACGGATGTTGTAGGTGATGATATTGGAGATCAGGACAGACCTTTATATTGGTTCGTTTTGAATACTCCAGCGAACATTCCTTTGAAAAATTATAAGGACTGGGACAATCCAGCGAGCTATGCTCATGGAGATAACTACTACAATGCTTATTACCAAAACCCATACTGGGCTGTAGGTACTAACCGTGATACAGAGGAGTCAAATAGAATTTTGGGAAATATTAGCGGTTCTTATAGCATTACTGATAATATCAATTTGAGTGCTCGTTTAGGTGTTGATAAAAGCACTGGAAACGGTCGTGAGTGGAGAGATGAAACTACTTACAATGGCGACATTCAGTGCTGCCATCAAACAGTGTCTTCATTCTTGGTAGACAATGAATTCCAAAGATCTGAAATTAATGGTAACGTGTTGTTATCGGGTAGTTTCAATATAACCGAGGATATTTCTATTAAGCCAATTTTGGGAGCATCATTTATTGATCTTGCAAGCAGAAGCAGTTCGATTAGAGTAAATAACTTGAGTATCCCTGGATTCTATGATATCTCTAACGGTACGGGTATTCCTGCTACTTCAGTTGATGAGTTGACTAGAAGAGAGTATGGTTTCTTTGCTGATATCACTATTGGATTCCGTGATTGGATGTTCTTAAACCTTGCTGGAAGACAAGATTATACTTCTACGCTACCTTCTGATGACAATGGATATTTTTATCCTGCAGTGAGTTTATCAACGGTACTTACAGAAGCTTTGCCAAGTCTTACTGACGGTGGTATCCTTTCATTTGCAAAACTTACGCTTAGTAATGCAACGGTTTACAATGATTTAGGAACTTATGCACTGAATGAAAGATTTTCAGCTGGATTTGGTTTCCCTTATGGATCAACTAATGGTTTCGTAGTAGCCGGTACAGCTGTAGACGCGAGTATTTCAAAAGAAAAATTGAACACTTGGGAATTAGGATGGAATTTGTCGTTTTTGAATGATAGAATCTCTCTTGATGGATCTGTTTATCAGGCAATTACTACTGATTTGATCACTTCCACAACACCATCTGTTGCGTCTGGAGCATCGTCATTCTTGACTAACATTGGTCAGATGACTTCTCAAGGTTTGGAGTTAACTCTTGGTGGAAATATCTTGAAAGTAGGAGATTTCTCATGGGATGCTAATATCAACTACACTACATACGAAACTGTAATAGATGAAATCAGAGATGATATTTCTGAAATTGCTGTTGCGAGTTATGGTGGTGGTTCATATGGTGTATTTGCCATAGTAGATGAAGCTTTCCCTCAGCTAAAGGCTCAGGCTTATGCTAGAGATCCTCAAGGAAGAGTGATTGTTGATGCTGGGTCTGGTGATCCAGTTCTTGGTGAAGTTGATGCAATGGGCAAAACAACTCCTGATTATATTGTTGGAGCATCTTCTTCAATGTCTTTCAAAGGAATTGCGATAGCTGCTACATTGGACTACAGAACTGGTCATGTATACTACGAGCAAGGATCTGATGCAATGGAGTTTATGGGTAGAGGAGCACATACTGTTTCTTCTAACCGTCAAGACTTTGTATTTCCTAATTCTGTAACAGAAGTTGGTGATGGTGTCTATGTTGAAAACACTGGTATCCCTGTAAGTAATGGTAGAATGGGTTTCTGGCAAAATGCTTACAATGACATCAAAGAAAACTACGTGAAAGATGCGACTGCTCTTAAAATAAGAGAAGTATCCTTGAGCTATACGTTACCTTCTAGTGTCTTGAACAATGTTGATTTCTTAAGCCGCGTAACTGTTGGTTTTGTAGGAAGAAATCTTTGGACAAGACTTCCTGAAGAAAACAGATTCTCAGATCCAGAATTTCAAAACCAAGGTGGTTCAGATAATGGTGTAGGTGTGGGTGGTTATTTCACAAGCCCTCCAACAAGATCATTTGGTTTCAACTTGAATGTGGAATTTTAATCTAATAGAAAATAAGAGATGAAAAAAATATTCATAATATATACGTTAGTAATCGGCACCCTGTTTATGGGATGCGAAGATTACTTGGATGTAAATACTGACCCAAATAATCCAACTGCTGTTCCAGCAAACTTGGTATTACCTGTGGCTCAGGATTACACTGCAGATTGGTTAAGTGCTAATCGAAGAGTTAACCATTTGGGTAACATGTTCATGTACAACTGGAGTGAATCTGCGGGTTACTCTTGGTACAATGACGAGTTTCAGTACAGAGCGAATGCAAGTACATTCTACAATACAATTTTTGATCAGGCTTATACAAGAGCGCTGAAGCAATACACTGAATTGGAGAAGTATGGTGACGATCATATGGCCTACAAAGGAATTGCGGCTATCATGAAAGTATATACACTGCAAATCTTAGTTGATTTTTATGGTGATATCCCATATTCTGAGGCGTTGTTGAGAGGTGGTAACAATACCCCAGCTTATGATGACGCTCAGGGAATCTATGATGATATGATCATTAAATTGACTGGGGCTATTGACATGCTGAACGCGGCTCAGGCTGATGCGACAAGTATTCTTCCAGAAACTGATGACATTATGTTTGGTGGTGATCTAGATATGTGGAAAAGTTTTGCAAATACTGTGAAACTAAGAATTCTAACTAGAGAGTCAGATGTAAAGGACAATGCATATATCACTGCCGAATTAGCTGCAATAGCCGCTGAAGGTTCAGGTTATATGACTACTGACGTAGCGGTTAATCCAGGTTATTTGAATGAAGCGGATAAGCAGAATCCTTTCTTTGCAGCATTCGGATTAGAAGTGAATGGAGCTGAAGTGAATAATGGTAAGGCAACTTGTGCAACTGATTATATCATTACATACATGCAGAACACCAATGATACTAGAATTAGCTTCTTATATGAGGAGCCAGCTACAGGTCACTTAGGCGTTCCACAGGGTATCGTTTCTGATAATGCGACACAGAGTCCAGAATTGGTTTCCAATATTGGACCCGGTCTATTGAGTAGTTCATCACAGGATTTAATTATCATGACTGCTGCTGAGATTTATTTTAATCAAGCAGAACTAGCGTTTAAAGGTTACGGTGGGAATCCAGAGGCTCTTTATAACAGCGGTGTTCAGGCTTCATTTGATATGTTAGGTGCTGCTGGTGCTGCTGCATATTATGGCCAAGCTGTCAATAACGTGAGTTATGCTGCATCAACGAATAAGCTTCAGGCTATTATTACTCAGAAGTGGCTAGCCGTTAATGGGGTAACTGCTGAACAGTCATGGTTTGATTTGTCAAGAACTGGATTCCCTAGTGGTCTTCCTGTTTCTGTCGAACTTCCAAACCTTAAGAGACCTTTCAGACTTTCGTATCCTGCAAGTGAAATAGGTACGAATCCTGATAATGTACCTGCACAGCCTGATGTGTTTACAACTAAAGTTTTCTGGGGAAATTAAAATTTGAATGAAAATGAAACATATAAAATATATAAATATACTCTTGCTCGCTGTAGTAGTGACATTGTCATCATGTATTGATGATGACACATTCGCAGATGCGGTGCAAGGAACACCCAATGTTCTTGGGTTTCAAGCTCGGAATATTAATATCTCTGGTATTGCTGATGGTACAGAATACGAGAAAATATTTAATGTTCAATTAGTAGGACCAACTTCTGATGAGATAGATGGATCTTACTCTGCTACAATAAGTGCTGATCCTAGTTCAACAGCTATTGAAGGCACTCACTATAGATTAGATAATACAATGATTACTGCGTCTAAAGAAGGAAACTTTGCTAGCACGTTTTCATTGACAATGTTGTCTACCGGTATTCCTACACCTTTGGCTGAGAACCCTGTTCTTGTGTTGAATGTGTCGAATGTCTCGGGACCTGGTGATGTGGTTGCAAGTGAAGCTAAATTGGTAGTGAACCTTTTGTATCTATGCCCATCTGATTTGGATTCTTACACTTATGATATCAATGGTCAGTATATAAGAGCTGCTTCTGGTATAGATCAGCCATATAGTCATACCAATGAGGTTTTTACAGTTTTGGCTCCTGGCCAATTCCGTACAACTTCAACGGGACTTTGGGGTGCGGGTGTATTGTCTCCTCCTGCTAACTATGATGGCTATGACTTTACTGATGTTTGTGGTACGATCACAATACCTCAGCAAAACCTCGGAGGATACTACTCAAACCAGGTTGCTGGTTTTGGATCTGTTGATCCTGCAACTGGTACTATAACTGTTGAGTACACGGTGTGTGCTTCAGATTGTAGAGAGTTTTACGCAACATATACTCGTCAATAACCTTTAACTTATTAGAAATATGAAAATATTGAGAAATATGAAAATATGGATGTTGGCGGGCATAATAGTATTGTCGTCATGTTATCCAGAACAGGATTTGGCTCCAGTTAAGGACCCAACTACCAATCCTGTAGCTACGATCACGGCAATGGGTGATTACTCTACGATCACTGAAGGTGATACGCTGAAATACTCTATCGAATTGAGTGCGTTTGTAACGCAGGACATTACATTTGGAGTAATTGTGGACGAAGCAACTACTGCTACTGAAGGTGATGATTACGAGATAGTCGGAGGTAAGGTGACAGCATTTACTTCTTCTTCAGAGCTTTGGATCTTAATTTTGGCTGATGATTTCCCGGAAGTGGATGAAATATTCAAGGCTGAGGTAAGTTCGTTTGCTGATGGAGGTTCTTACTCTTTTCAGTTAAGCACAGAGTCTTCCGTAATAGCTATAGATGGATCAATCGCTAATGTGAATGATCCTGGATACTTGTCTATTGGTGTTAGCTGGGCAGAAGCTGGTGATGATTGGGATACCCACATCATTGATGTTGATGCTGGAGCATATCAGTGGAGAGCTTGGACAGGAAGTAATCCTGAGATGCAGTATTTAGATAATACTTCAGCTTCAGTAAACTTTACTTTAGGTGCGGATGCTTATGCAGTGGATGCTACTGTTAATACTTTGACAGTGAGTGTTGGTTACCCTGATGGAACTGTTGAATTCCAAGAAGTGGTAGTTGACACAAGTAATCCTGATAATGCAACTGATATCACAGGTTCAATCTTGTTAGCTACTATTACTAAGAGTGGCACGAGCTACACTTTGGCTTACTAATAATATTTATTAGAAGTAATATATTTTAAACCCTGACATTTATGTCAGGGTTTTTTTTGTTCATTAGTCCCGAATGAATTGTTAATGTCTATTGATGAACTGCGAATGGTAGCTAAGATGCTAAAGAGCTAACGCTGAACGTTAGGATAGTTACCAACTGGGTTAATTTTGGTGAGCGGTAGATGTTCTTAAAATCTGTTTTGGGGAATTGTCGTTCGAATCATTATGAAGATTAAACCCCATAGTTATAATCACTGTAATAGTTCTACATAGTAGTATGTGAGGAACTATCAGATTGATAATGGAATCTTCACTCTGACTGACTTTTATGATATGGGCAGAAGGAGGTTACGAACCCCAAAATGTACATTTATGAAGTAAAATTCTTCTATGTGTAGTTTTACTCTAGTGTTTGACTAGAGATGAGTATTACAAGTGGAATGGTAGTTTAGTTATTTCCTATGTTGTTGTAGTAGGTTACAACTTCTTTAAGATCTTCTATTGATTTCATTTTTAGTTTATTCTCCTTGATATAGAATTTCACTTCTCCTTGATAGTTTTCAACGTAATCGAGAATATATATTCCCTTAGTGAGCTTGATATGCTCCACATTCTTATTGGCGGTTTTGACATAGTATTCCGTTTTGAGTACATACTTGTCCTTAGTTCCTTCTATATACCCTTTCGTAGGTGTGCCTTTCACTATTGTTGTTCTATATTTTTTTAAAAGAGCCATTCTATTCCCGTTAACTTCAACCTCATAGAAATGGTAGTCGTTTTTTTTATCAAATGCCCCGATAAAATCAGAATCACCTAAAGTGAAATTAGAAATCTCTTCTCTATCTGGAACTTGATATGATTTGTTGTCAAAGTTGAAAATGATCTCGTTTGTATTGGCGTTGAATTTTATCTTATCGAGATCCACTTTCTCACTATTTTTAAAATAGATAGAGCCACTTTTCCATTCTGGATTCACATAAGGGTGGCCATCTATATTACTACCATCTTTTTCAAGTGAGTAGGTTATAGCACCGCCCTGTGGGTTAAGACTATAAGTAGCGAAGTTTTGTGCAATTGCGTATTGGCTGAAGAAGCAGAAAATTATTGCGAAAAGTGGAGTGGATACTCTATTAATATTCATAAAATGAGCGCTTTAAATCAGTTGATTTTATTGGAAACAATAGAACCTTTTAATACACCTATAGGAACTGTCAAGAAAGCAAATTTATATAATGATAGGCAAAAGATTTACATGGGTATCATACTCAAGAGCGCAAAACATTAGCTTATATAAAATGAAATCGACAGGTGTTTTATTGGGTAAATTAACAATTCCATATCTGATTAGTTTGAATACTTACTTGACGTTTTATTAGTGACTTAAATAGAATTAATATTGTTCTTGTTTTTCTAAATTGAATGAAATATTTTCAAAAATGATACGGAGGTGAAAAAAAGATCATCATGACTTATTACATGGAAAGGAAAATTCAAAATTCTGGAAAGAGCTTATACTATGTGTTTTGGATTATGCTGTTACTCATATCATCATGTCAAACCCAAAAAGGAACCAAAAATAGTGATCTTGAAATATTGGATTTAACAGAATTTTCGGAAGGACGTGAAGTAATGGTTTTGCAAAACGATGGTAAAACTCACATGCTGCATTTTTTCAAGTCAGGAATACCTGAAACGGAAGTTACCTTTGCGGTGACGACCACACAATCAGAAATAGTGATCAAGGGAAAGTTCAGGGGAGATTCCATACGATGGGAAGATGATGAAAATCTTTTCATTAGAAAACAACTGGGGGCGGCTAGTGGTTCCGATAATGGTTACCAATTAGTCAAAAAGAATATAACGAACGGAAAAGAAGTTATCATAAAGAGCATAAATAATGAGAGTAAGAAATATTAAGCTTTTAGTGGCCGCTACAGTATCTGTAGTTGCCTGTTTCCTTTTTTTAAATAGGGGCGATAATGAGGTAGTGATATGGGATCAACCTGCTGAGATAAGCCGATTTGAGCAGAAGCACATCAAAACGGCTAATGAGCGTTACGAAGCACTCAAGCCACTCACTTATAGAGAGGGTGGAAAAAATTATAAGCAAGGCTATATGCAGAGTGAACTTGAAAAGATGCTTTTATCCTCAGGGAGTAGTAATGCTCGAAAGGCAAGCCTTGAGTTTATAGACAGAGGTCCTGTCAATGTACCTGGCAGAGCAAGGGGGCTAATAGTATTACCTCAAGATGAAACACACAAAACCTGGATAGTAGGATCCTCTGGGGGAGGAATATGGAAAACCATTGATGGAGGTCAAAGTTGGACTGAAAAATCCATCGATTTCCCATCTCTTGCAGTAACGACTTTAGCTTATTGTGATAGTCAGCCAGATATCATGTATGCGGGAACTGGAGAGTTCATGGCTTCAGCTTTTACACCAATAAATGGTGATGGGGTATTCAAATCGATAGATGCAGGGGAAACTTGGGAGCACTTGGCAAGTACAGCAAGTAACGATCTTTGGGAGTCTGTAACAAGGGTAATAGTAGATCCAAATAATCCAGAT
>CAYGPP010000140.1:4899-10339 GCA_964351885.1 uncultured Marinoscillum sp. | reverse complement strand
CGCTGCGTTCAATGAATTGGCTCAATCTCTGGCTCAGAAGGTAGCCATAAGAAATGCTTCATCCGCACAAACTAAAAAGGTAGAAATCAACGTTTAGCTTTATGGCAAGTCAAGAATTGATTGGAAGAATCGAAAGTGCTTTGGATAGCATTAGACCATATTTGGAAGCGGACGGTGGCGATGTGCAACTGTTAGACGTAAATGACAAAATGGTCGTTTCGCTTGAGCTCTTAGGTAGCTGTGGCTCCTGTCCTATGTCTGCGATGACACTAAAAGCAGGAGTAACTGAGGCTATCAAACGTGTTGTTCCGGAAGTTACAGGCGTGGAAGCAATCAACTTGACAGCACCGGATGATCCGAATGCCAAATTGCCAAATGCTGTAATTTGAATATGAGATTTTTTTTCCTGTGTTTATTTTGGCTTTTAGCCTTCCCTAGCTGGACACAGGAACGATGTGCCACCGATTCGCTTTTTGCGAACAAACAACGTAAAGAGTCCCTCGAACAATTCGAAAACTGGTTGAAAAAAGCTAGTAGTGAAAAACTGAGCCGAGCACGAAAGAATAGTCTAGGCAATACCGTTTACCAAATACCTCTTGTCTTCCATATCATCCATGATGGCAGTAGTATAGGGAATGGAACGAACATTTCGGATCAAAGAATACTAGAGCAAGTAGACATTCTCAATGCAGATTTTCGTAGAACGAATACTGACGCTACCGAAACACCAGAGGAATTTCTACCAGTAGCCACAGATACAGAAATTGAATTCGTACTCGCTAAGCAAGACCCTGAAGGGTTAGCAACAACTGGCATTATCCGACAAAAAGGCTCTAAGAATTCCTATCACCCAAGAAATGATGAAGCCGCATTGACTTCAGAGAGCTTTTGGAATCAAGACTTCTATGTCAATATATGGGTAACAGATTTAAATGGTTTTCTTGGTGCCGCTCAATTTCCATTTTCAAGTATTGAAGGCTCTGAACTAGTTAACTACAAATCAAGCGATGGACTCATGATCGATTATGAATATTTAGGAATCAACCCAAAAGCTTCTGACTTTGATAGTTATGGGAGAACCACTGTTCATGAAATGGGGCATTATTTAGGTCTAAAACATATTTGGGGTGATGGAAGCTGTTCATTTGATGATTACTGTTCTGACACACCAACCGCTCAGAATGCGACTTTTGATTGCCCTGGATCAAAGTTTTCATGTGAATCAAACGACATGATCCAAAACTATATGGACTATACTGATGATGTCTGTATGAATCTCTTTACTACTTGCCAAAAAGAGAGAATGCGCACAGTGCTCGAAATGAGCCCAAGAAGGGCTTCTTTGCTTTCGTCCCCCGGTTTAAGCGAACCAGTAATGGTCGCAAATGACTTAGGTATTCGATCAATAGTGTCACCGAATCAAATGAGCTGCGAAATATCAATTAACCCAAGCGTTGAAGTAAGAAACTATGGAACCAATATTATAGAAAGTTATGAAATAGCTCTTCATGTCAATGGAATTACGCAAGAGACACTTACGATCACCAATTCATTAGGAATGGGAGCCACTGCCATTATCAATTTTGATCCTATAGATTTATCAATGACTATTCCTGATAGTCTCTCCATCGAAATAAAAGAAGTGAATGGCATCAATGATGGTAATAAGAATAATAACATGAGGTCAACCACTATTTTTCCATTTGAACAAGTAATTGTTCCTTACTCGGAAAATTTCGAAAACAATAATGAATTATTTTCTTACATGGAAAATGGAGCAAATTCTAAATGGATGAAAACAACTGCGCCTTCTCAATCATTGGGAAATACAGCCGGATTTCTTCCATTTTACGATCAAAAGGTCAACTTCGGCTATCGAGATATTTTCACTACACCAACATTCGATTTATCAGCACTCACTTCAGTTCAGCTTAACTTTGATTATGCCTATACTGGCAGACCTAATGAGGTCTCAGATGGTCTAATTGTATCTGTATCCACAGATTGTGGAGCAACTTTCCTTAAACGCAACATCGTTTTTGAACGATACGGAAACTCCCTATCGACAGCTAATCCTTCAGATTTCAGTTTTGTTCCTAACCGTACAGATGATTGGGAAAAAATTAGTCTCAACCTCACAAGATTTTCAGGCGAAGAAAACGTACAAATCGGTTTTATGGGGGTCAATGCCGGAGGAAACAACATTTATCTTGACGAAATCACCTTGACATCTGCCAATCTTCTGCCTTACGATATTGGGATCAAGTCGATAAAAGATTTACCATTGGTTGCTTGCGAAACTACCTCCAGAGCTAATTTGGAAATTAAGAACTTTGGATATGAGACAATCGATTCTGTGTCAATCAGAACAATAATCAATGATGTACCAAAAAATTATTTATTCAAGGAATTATCCCTTCGATCAGGTGAAACTGATTATTTGAGCATCTCAACATCCGAACAATTGATATTTGGAATGAACGAAATACTCTTTGAAATCGGGGAAGTTAATGGGCAGTTGGATCAATTTGAAGGAAATAATAGGTGGTCACATTACGGATTAATAGAGGCAAATGAAGAATTGATTCCACTGAGAGAAAATTTCGAGTCGATCACTTGGCAAGTTGTTGATATCAAAGGGTACAGTTTCTTTGAAGTTGTGAGAATCGATAGAAATGAAGTATTAGCAACTAGAAGTTTCAATAATGATACTTCTGGGCAAAGCGTATTGGTCTCACCAACAATATTGACCGGTGATTATAAATTCGGCGGATTAAGATTTGAATATTCCTATGCTCAAAGGCTCGGATTCAACGATAACCTCAGGGTATTACTCTCATTCAATTGTGGTCGAACGTATGAGAAAGAACTTCTCAGCCTCAACGCTCCTCAGCTCGCAGTTACAAACAGCAATGAGGAATGGGTTCCAAAAAGTGAAGATGACTGGAAAAAGATATTTATTGACCTAACCGAATACATGATCTGGCCAGACCTGAGAGTGGCTTTTGTATTCACCAACGGCAATGGTAATAAGCTCTATCTTGACAACATCGATGTACTTACTAGCAATGATCCAGACTTGCCTGAGTTCGAAAATCCAGTAATGGTATATCCGAATCCAGCATTTAGATCTTTCAAAGTAGCCTTAAACCTAGAAAAAAAACAAAGTGTAAATATTAGATTGATGGATATGACGGGGCATGTAGTCTTCGACAAGCCTTTTGATAATAGTATCAATCAAACGTTGAGTTTTGAGGCTCCTTCGCAAAGTGGATTCTACATTTTACAAGTGACCGGGGAAAATAATCTTAATCAAATCAAAAGAATCTTTATTAGGCGCTAGGTCTTTCCAAATCAAACTAATTTTACCCCACATGAAGATAGGAATATTTTTTGGCGGACAATCTAGAGAACGCGAGATTTCATTTGCCGGTGGACGAACTGTATATGACAATTTGAATAAGTCATTATTTACTCCAGTACCCATATTTGTAGATAGCCTTGGCAATTTCATTTTGCTAGATTGGGGATTCCTTTACAAAGGAACGATCCGTGACTTCTACCCTGCCGCAGATCAAACCCCAGAGAGTTCTCACTTCTTTCAAATCTATGCAGAGTCAATATCAGAAAACTCAGAGGGCATAGAAGCCAGTATCAAGTCTATTGGCCGTAAAGTGACTCCTGAAGAGTTTGGAGATTTGATGGATTTTGCTTTTTTATCCCTTCATGGTCCTTACGGAGAAGATGGAAATATTCAAGGAATTTTGGAATGGTATGGCATAGCATATTCCGGAGCTGGCATTTTGCCTAGCAGTATTGGAATCGACAAAGAAATACAAAAATATGTACTCAATACAGCCGGATTTGAAACTCCTGATTATCAAACCATTAAAAGGGAAGATTGGAAAGAAAATCCATCTACAATTCTCGATCAATTAGAGACTCAATTTAACTACCCTGTAGTTGTTAAATCTCCACATCAAGGATCATCAATTGGCGTGACTATAGCCAAAGACAGAGATACTTTAAGGAGAGGCTTGAATCAGTCGTTCTTCATCAGTCAAATAAACGGTGAAACATGGCAAACGAAATCAGATGAACAGAAAAGGGCTTTTCTAGTCTCATTCACAGATATTAGAGAAGGGTTGGGATTTCCTGTTTTGGCGAATGGAAAAGCGATTTATCACCCGGAAGATCTTTGGATACTATTCGATGGAAATACTAGCCAAGACTACCATTTAGAATCTCCAAATGGAGAATCTGCGGTATTGGTGGAGTCCTTCATCCGAGGGCGAGAGTTTTCATGTATTGTAATTCAGGATGAGAAAGGTCAACCAATGGCACTTCCACCTACAGAAATCAAAAAAAGCAGTCCAATATATGACTACAGGTCTAAATACCTTCCGGGTATTAGTAGAAAAATCACTCCAATTGACCTCCCAGTAGACGAGATCAACAAAATAATGAATAAGGCTGAGTCACTCTTTACAGCCTTGCATAGTCAGGTATACGCGAGACTGGATGGCTTTATTACTGACGAAGGTTCCATCTTTTTAAATGATCCGAATACTACATCAGGAATGCTGCCCTCCTCTTTTTTCTTTCATCAAGCGGCAGAAATAGGCCTTAATCCATCCGAGTTTTTGACTTATATAATTTCCAAAAGTCTTGAATCTCGAATTACATCCGGGAAGAGGATCTTTCACCTCAAATCACTCCACGAGAAGTTAAAGATTGGTTTACAGAAAGCACAAACAGGACTTTCAGAAAAAGTAAGGGTTGCTGTAATCATGGGAGGCTTCTCATCTGAGCGGCACATCAGCGTAGAAAGTGGAAGAAATATCTATGAGAAATTGGCTTCCTCATCTAAGTATCTACCTATTCCAATTTTCTTGACTGGAGATGAGAAGAAGCACCTCTTATATCAACTACCGATCAATATTATGCTCAAGGACAATGCTGATGATATCAAACAAAAGATCAGCGAGCACCAAGTATCAACACATCCAATAATTGAACAAATCAAACGAAAAGCACAAGGAATTCATAGCCAATTTGTAGTAGGTGATGATGCAAGTTTGAGAGCTTTGGATTATGAATCTCTTAATACCATAGCAGATTTTGCTTTCATTGCCCTGCATGGGAGACCAGGTGAAGATGGAGCCATCCAAGAGGAGCTAGAGAAACATGGCATTCCATACAATGGATCTGGTACCGATAGTTCGAAAATTTCAATCAATAAGTTTGAAACAAATGAGAAACTTCGTGCGAATGGAATACTCGTAGCTGATCATATGCTTATTCATCAGGAGGCTTTCGAAGAAAATGCAAATGTCGTCATCAATGAAATCTCCGGGAGGTTTGGGTTTCCGTTGATCGCCAAACCAGCAGACGATGGATGCTCGTCAGCAGTTAAAAAAATAAAGAAAAAGCGGGAATT
>CAYGPP010000140.1:0-4889 GCA_964351885.1 uncultured Marinoscillum sp. | reverse complement strand
CAAGGAGTTTCCAAGTGGACCAATGGGAGTCTTAAATTTAAAACCAAATGAGGAGTTTCCTCAAAAAAACTATTTCTTAATAGAAACGCTCATAAGTCCAAATGGCGCTGAAAAGTTTCTGGAAATCACTGGAGGAATGCTCACCAGTTATAATGACAAGAAAGAATTAGAATACCTTGTGTTTGAGCCCTCAGAAGCACTTGCAAGTGGAGAGGTGCTGTCATTAGAAGAGAAATTTCTTGCTGGAGAAGGTCAGAATATCACTCCTGCTCGGTTTGGGAATTCTGAAGCAGAATACCAACGAATCGCTGATTCTGTAAAAGAAACGCTCAAAAAGACTGCTCAAATTATCGGCGTAGAGGGCTATTGCAGGATTGATGCTTTTGTAAGAGTTTTTTCGGACCGAGTTGAGACTATCGTTATTGAAATTAATTCATTACCTGGAATGACACCAGCAACGGCTATATTTCATCAAGCTGCATTAAGTGATATGCGTCCTTATGATTTCATTGACCACATTATTGAATTCGGTTTCCAGCGCAAACAACATTCTTTGTAGAAATGAAATTACCGAACAGAACCTTTAGTTTCGTTATCTTCGGATTATTATTATAGCATTAATACCTCCTAATACATGGCTTTCTTTAAGATTACTAATTGGAAAGACTTAGCAATTCATATCCTGATCTTGGTCTCCCTATCTGCAACTTTGGTTTTAGGGTTTTTCTATGTTTATCTACCCATAAGCACCAATCACGGCGAAACCATCACGGTACCTGATGTACAAGGCGTGGTTCTTGGTGACTTAGATGAATTTCTCCAAGCGAGAGAATTACGTTATGAGGTAACTCCTGATTCAGGTTTTTCAGCAGATCTCCCTCCACTTTCAGTCTTACGACAATTCCCAGCTGCCAATTCTAAAGTGAAAGAGAATAGAAAAATCTATGTCAGCCTCAATGCAGAAAATGCACCCCTCGTTAGGATGCCTAAACTCATTAGTGGATCTGTAAAAAACGCTCAGTTAATACTAAAGACTTTTGATCTATCACTAGGTGAAATAAAATATGTGCCAGACCTAGCCTTAAATTATATACTAGAACAACGTCTAAATGGAAGTCCAATATCGGAAGGAACACAGATCCCAAAAGGCTCGGTAATCGACTTGGTCGTTGGTGATGGTCTAGGTCAACAAAGCCTAGAATCTCCAAACCTTATAGGGCTTGATCTAGAAAGCTCTCAGTTTGCTATCATTGGGTCTGGCCTAAAAGTCGGAAATATGATATACGAGAAAGTAGGAATCGCCGTTGTAGAAGAAGAGCTCGAAACTGGTATTTTCATAGCAAAAGAGATACAAGTTTCCGCGGGTTCAATTTTCAAACAAAAACCATCCGTTGGGACTGAAATGAGACTAGGACAAAGGGTTGACCTTTGGATTTACAGACCAGATTCACTCAATACGAACCCAACACTTCTTGATAAATAGTGAGGAGGATTCTATTCATAGTGGGGATTATTTGTTCCCTTTCGGGACATAGTCAATTTTTAATTCAAGGGATAGGGCGAAAACCTGAGTCGGTAATGAATTCCACTAAAGCTTCTGTTGTCAACTTACCTTTCTGGGAAGATTTCTCCACTTCTTCTGACACGCCGGATACTTTAAAATGGATCGATGGGTCAGATGTTTTTGTCAATACGAGTTTGGGAATCAATCCACCAACCTATAAGGTAGCCACCTTTGACGGTCTACGTCAGAGTGGGTTAGCCCACGACATTACTAACAGCTTCAATGGGCCGGGTGATAGCTTGGTTTCTCAACCTATTGACTTATCAACAATAAGCGTATTCAATAGATCAACAACATTTTTCAGCTTCTATTGGCAAGCGAAAGGTAATGGAGAAATACCTGAGGAGACTGATTCTCTGGTTCTCTACTTTTCAAGATTAAATCCAACCCCCGATAATATCGATCCACCTATATGGGAACGAGTTTGGTCTATCGCTGGAGGGTTGGCAACTGTTGACAGCAGCTTTACACAAGAAATACTACCTCTAAACAGTGAGGATTATTTCTTTGAAAATTTTCAATTTAAGTTCGTAAGCTATGGAGGAAAAACAGGGCCATTTGATACTTGGCATATTGATTACATCTATCTCAATGAAAATAGAAATTTCAATGATAATTCACATTTTGATCGCGGCTTAACGGGTAGCCCTTCCATCCTATTTGCTCCCTATTTTGAAATTCCTGCTATGCACTTTTACGTTAATCCGCAAGCAACAATTACTTCACAAACCGTCCAAGCTACCAATCTAGATGGAATTACAGCTGTAGGTCACCCACTGGAGTACTATTATACATTAAGGGATTTGACTAGTAATAAGGTGATTGACTCCATTTCATTAGGAAATGGTGGTTTAGGGGGATTAAAGCCATTGGAAATCAGAACAATTCAAGGTCCTGAAAATCTAAATATCAGTTTCACCGATCAATTTGATAGTCTCGTACTTGAGTCCAGTTTCTTTTACCTCACGAATGATAAACTTTTATTTGAAGAGGTAAATGGACTAGACACAGTGTTCCTTCCTGTGGATTTAAGCGTGAATGATCAAATCAAGACCAGATACCTGCTACAAGACTACTATGCCTATGATGATGGTAATGCTGAATTCGCAGTGGCCATTAATTCATTTAGAGGTCAATTAGCAGTTAAGTTCAAATTGATCCAACCAGATACACTCACTCATATTGATATATATTTCCCTAACATAGCACCCGAATCATCAGGGAGTTCTATTGATATTTTGGTTTGGGATCAACTCAACGATTCGCATATTCGAAGAAGACAGACCTATACCATCGAAGCTCCGTCTGGTCTTAACAAGTTCCAGAGAATCAAATTGAACAAGCCTGTTGTAACTAGAGATAGTGTTTTCATAGGCTATCAGCAATTCACCGAGAACTATTTAGGGATAGGGTTCGATAGAAATAATATGAGTGCTGGCCAAAGCATTTACTTCAACGTCTCAGGTTCGTGGGAACAAAACACAATTTTACAAGGGGCAATTATGATGAGGCCCGTTTTCGGATATGATTCGGCATTTGCTTCGGAAGAGCTTCATATACCTCAGAAAGCTGTTCCTTTAGCTTATCCAAACCCCAACTCGGGAATGCTCAAAATAGATGGGGACTACATTAAGCTAGAAATATATAGCCTTACTGGCCAGCTAGTTTATTCATCTCCATTCAAAAAATCATATGACATTTCCTTTTTAGATAATGGAATATATTTACTCCAATTATTAAGTGATACCCCAAATAAATCGCAAAAAATAGTCATTCAAAAATGAGCAACATAACACCAGAGGAATTAAATAAAAGGCTGTCCAATGGAGAAGACCTTATTATCTGGGATGTAAGAGAAGAGTGGGAATTTAACGAATACAATATTAAAGGAATGTTGATCCCACTTCACTCAATTCCTGAAACAATAGACAAACTCCGTGAATTTGAAGAAGCAGAAGTTATTGTTCATTGTAAATCTGGTAAACGCAGTAGCCAGGCAAAAAAAATTCTTACTCAACATGGATTCAAAAATGTACGCTCGTTAGATGGCGGTATTGAAGCATATTCACAATTCTTATGATCAAAAAATCTGTTTTAACTGTATTAACCATCATTTTTATCCAGTTCCCTTCAATGGCTCAATCTCCGTGCATTGACGGTTTGTCGGATGGAAAATATCCTTGTAATCAGATAGCAATGTTGAGCCATATGCCCCCTGCCGAAATCGGCGCGGTGCTTCATAATGGCTCTTTTCTAAACGATATCTGGGGATGGACTGATCCTAGTAATTCTAGAGAATACGCGATTATCGGACTAAAAGATGGTGTGTCATTTGTAGATGTTACTGAGCCTACAATTCCTATTTATTTGGGAAAACTACAGGAGCCTTCTAGCGCTAATAGCAGAATACTTCATGGGAAATCGACATGGAGGGATATTAAAGTTTATAGTAACCATGCTTTTATAGTGAGCGATATTAATGGCGATCATGGAATGCAAGTTTTTGACCTAACGAAACTGAGAGGTCTGGATGGAAGTACAACTACCTCTTTCGAGCAGGATTTCCATTATACAGAAGTTGGTTCTGCTCATAATATTGTGATAAACGAGGCTACAGGGTATGCATACATTGTCGGAACTTCACGTAGTGGGCCTTGTAGTGGTGGCCTTCATATAGTTGATATCAGAGATCCAAAAAAACCAAAATATGTAGACTGTTTTTCTGAAGATGGTTACACGCATGACGCTCAATGTGTGATATACAACGGATCTGATACAAAATATCAAGGAATGGAAATTTGCTTCAACGCAAATGAAGATACATTTACTATTGTGAACGTAGACAACAAATCTGATCTAGACATGATCAGTAGAGAAACGTATCAGAATGCAAGGTATGCTCACCAAGGTTGGCTTACAGAGGATCATAGATACTTTCTTATGAATGACGAATTAGATGAACTAAATGGAGGTATCCTTCATCCAAGAACATTAATATGGGATGTTAACGACTTAGAAAACCCAATCTTAATTGGTGAATACCATAATGTTGAAAAGGGTGTAGATCACAACTTATATACTCATAATGGGCTCGTTTTTGAATCCAATTACCAAACAGGATTGAGAGTTCTTGATGCATCAAACGTTGCTAATGCAAAACTCAGAGAGCGTGCCTATTTTGATACTTATCCGATATCAAACGCAATTGACTATGGTGGTAGTTGGAGCAATTTTCCTTATTTCGAAAGCGGCACTATATTGGTTTCTGACATGGAAAATGGTCTCTTTTTGCTAAAATTAGACCTTGAGGAAGATCCTATTATTC
>CAYGPP010000139.1:0-10607 GCA_964351885.1 uncultured Marinoscillum sp. | reverse complement strand
ACCAAGTTGTTTTATTTTACTAAGTTAACTGTAGGTATTTCATGTTAGTAATTTCTCCTGTTCTCAGATCAAAATTGATTATTAAGTAGATGGTTTCATCATTGGAAGGAGAAAGTGAAATACTTTCATCTCCATTCGTACGTTTGTTCTTTTGATACCCTGAAAGTTTGTTGATATTATCACCTACTTTAATGCTTACGCCTTTTATTCTTAAAGTCGGTGTACTTGAGTTTATTACGATACTGATTAGGTTGCCATTTGAAGCAATGTGCGACGAAAAGGATATTCTAAATCCAGTATAGAAATATGTGTATGCTATCACTCCTTGCGTAGGGTCATTGACTTGACTAGTGGTAGGTTGCCCAAGTAGATTCATCACATTGATTTCTTCACCATTGGTCTCCCAAATGGCCTTGATTGATCTTGAGTTGATACTTATATTCTCAAAATCTTCAGGTGAGAGTTCATTGATTGTTTGCCCAAAGCAAGCTTGACACAGAATTAAGAAAAGGATTATAAAAGAGGTTTTCATATTATCAATTCATAAAGCATTTAAAGCGAGTAGATTTGGATTTAGGAACACTAACCAAGCTTCAACGTTAAAAAAGAGCGTCAAATTCAATGCCTACAATTTTGTTTGTAATCGGATCAAAACGAATATACAAAGGACAACTGAGGTGAGACTGATCGATAAAAGTCACAACCTTTATTGTTTCATTTAGAACTTCTCCTGTTCTTATGTTGAATCCGAAATTTACTTCATCTCCAATTCTGTACTGCACGTCTTTTATTTCAATTGGTATAGATGCACTCCTGATATTAAAACGTGATAAATAGTAATAATCACCATCATCGCTATGAAATGAAATATAGAAATTATTTGGACTCCAAAAATCTTTGGAAATGAGAATGTCGTTCTCAAACTTATAGTTCAACCCAGTCCCAAAAAGGCTCTTCATTTGGTTTTCATCACCATTAGTATCGTAAATGGCTCGGAGTTTCACGCCATTAAGCTTTATGTTGTAAAATTCATCATCAGTTAACTCGTTGGGTTGCGATTGGCACGCAAAGCAACTTATTAGGGTAATTGCAAGGGTAATTTTTTTCATCTGACGAAATTTGCACTAAAAATTACGGCATATAATATGTGTTCATTGATTTTCATTTAAAACGGTTTTATGTAATTTTTGTTATTGAAAAGCAATAAATCGGCTAAATGACAAGCCCCTTGTATATGGGTTTAACTATCTAAAAAACAAACTATCCGCAATCATGCCTTTCTATCAAAGTAATTCTGTTTTGCAAAACGTGGATTACTAAGTTCGTACATTCTAAATCATAAGCTTCAGCTTTTAGTGGGATTAATATATATCCTAGCTTAAGGTCTTGAATGTGTTCTGGAAAAACTTCGAAAATACGATCGCTGGAGTCACCGACTTTGATATACCGCCCCTCCCTACCAATAGATATATTTGGTTCATTGAGAGACCAGGAGTAAAATGAACCTTCCTCTATTAGTATTTCTGTGGTTCCGTAATTATAAAGTTTTCCGACTGTTTCATTCATTTCAAAAGTGAAAGATTCAACATGGCTTGGATTTCCAAGAGCACGAATTAATACGGATTCCGAATCACCCACTTTGAATATTTCTAATTTTTGATTCACGAATTCTAGCGATTCCAATTCGATTTTTTCCATTCCGGAATTTTGCTGCGCGCTTAGAACGTACGTCAAAACATTTAATAGATAAACGAGTATGAATTTATTCATAATTTGATTAGTTACACGGTTGACTTTTTATTGATCCATTATCTTCAAATTTGGTGCCTAAGTAACTCTCAGGGTTAACAAGTGACCAATTTGCATTGTAAGCATGAACATGAACATGTGGTTTTACGTGGGGGGCGCCAGCATTCCCTGTCTTACCAGTAAGTCCCAAAGGGTAACCTTCACTGAAACTTTGTCCAATCGAGACATCTATTCTGTCTAAATGATTAAACCTAAGGTAGAATACTTGACCGTCCACGAACCTATATTGAACAATGACATAATTGCCGTATGAATTTTCCATATACTGCAGTGGCTCAAAAGTATCCCTTAAATCAACAACAGTTCCAGCGTATGGGCTAAACAAAGTTTTACCAATACTTGACGATATGTCTAATCCTCTATGATTTTTCTTCCCTGGGGGACACTCCGGATGTATTCCAATTCTAGTACAACCGAACCTGCCACCATTAAGGCCAGATTCACCACTAGACGTAATTGTCATGTTGGTTAAGAAATCACCAAGGCACGGTTTTTCTATTGGCGCACAGATACCGTTTTCACCAAGTTCAAACCCTTTTTCACAAATGTTATTATCATCAATACTTTCCTCTGGAGCCTTTCGATCCCCTGTCCCTCCAGTTCCACCACCCGGAGAATATGGGTCTTTACTAGTATCCCCTGCAGATCTGTATGTTTGAAGTGATCCTTCGGTACATGTAGTTTGATTAACGCACGTGAATTTGTAAGTCGTGCCATATGGAGTCTCTACCATTGTTCCCCAACATGCGAGTGAAGTGACACAGTTTAAAAAGGCAGCATTGGTCAGGTCGCCCTCTACTTCAAAGACCGAATCGTTACGGTGGATGAACTGGTGTTTTAAGTTGCCATACCAGTCTGTGACTTCTACAATCCCCGAAAATGGAGCGTCATTGTCTGTCGATAACTGATAATTTTCATCGGGGTAAGAGATTACTAATTCTACGTCAATTCCATTTTCACCTGGGGAGACCAGTACATAAGATAAGTTGTCATATGAGATAGATCCATCACCTTTTGGAGCTCTGATTTCTTGCTCGTATTCAAGTGGTATATATAAAGAAGTCCCATTGGAATATTCATTGAATTGTGCTTCATACCATTGGAGATCTTTAACTGCATTTCTAATACTTCCTTCTTCTCTTGCTGCAGATCCTGCAGGAAAGCAATCCTTAATGTTTTCATCAAAATAGTCTTTGATTTTTTTGACATTAGGCGCAATCTCTGCTGAGGGCTCAGGGGTGTCATTTTCTTGTTGGCATGAAGCAAAGGTGATCGTTAAGGCGATGAACAAAAAAGACCGAGAATGAAAGAATTTACTCATGTTAGTTAGGTTTTGTTGATGAGTTAACTGCTAACTTAATGAATATATTATTGTAACGCAAATAATGGTTTATGTATTTGTCATATTAATATTTCGTTAAGAATGATCAACTACTCACTTTAAACCAAAAAAGCCAACCTAAGACTCACTTAGGTTGGCTTTCAATTATTAAATGGCTTTGCTTTACCTCAGCGTGCTCGCCAATATGTCAAGATTTTTATTAAGTATGATATGTAGTGCGCTACCCGGTTCAGCATCTACCTCTATTCTTTTCTGATAAGCGCCAACTGACCCAAACAGATTAATGCAATCATCGCTGACCTTGTAAGACTTGTTGGTGAAGTAAGAGCCTGGATAATCTATCGTTTTGAGGTTCTGAATCTCCCCACCTAAATCAATTTTCAGAGCGAATAATTTGGTATCGGTATTAGTGCCTCCAGCGCGCTTTACTTTACCATCTAGTCCTTTTATCTCGTTGTAGTTGCCCACGATCATATAACCCTGATCAATATTGATAACGTCCGCCACATCTCCTTTATAGGCCAGACGCTGTTGCCATTGCAAATCCCCATAGATGGAATAGTTGGCCATGATAAGTTCAGATTGTAGAAAAATATCATCCAAATAGTCTTTTCCTTTATAAGTAATGAACAAAGTATTACTTCGCTCTTTGAACGATATACTTCTAGGATATTGATCTAGAAGCAATCTTCTGCTCGTAGTGATTATGCCTTTTTCATCTAGAATAAACAGATGGTTTATTCGTGCTTCGCTGCTATCTACACCATTAATGATTACGGCCAAACCACCAGGAACACTTTGCATAGTAGCCACTCTAGTGTCCGAGTCAAAACCGGCACTACTATCCAACATCAGTAAGTATTCATTGTGCCATCCAATAGTATTATCCGCCGTGATTCCTGTCACATAAGCCTGAATTTTTCCTTCTTTTTCGTTGAGAAAAACTCCTCCGATAAATGCAGATCCATCAAAGTTGGTAATGCGATGTGTTGTAATCAGATCTTTAGTTAAGAATTCCTTGTCTACAGAAAGCGTTTCCATCAATGGAATGAGCTTCTTTTTGTATGTAACTGTGGCTATCACTGAATCCCGCTTAAGCATATCGTATAAATTCGTCTGAATCTTATCAACAAAAATCGCAGCTGTTTCTTTATGCTCGGATCTATTGCTTGTAATAAATTGCGTAATGCCAGCCCTTCCATTATATGAGGTTTCAATGAAATCGGAGTATTTGTCGTAAGACGCTGAAGTGTTTCTTATTCTTATATCACTTAGTACGCTATCGGCATCCTTGATTCTATTAATCATCTGGCCATAGAGATATAGTTTCCTTTCAGTGTCTACCGAATCTTCGGTTGCTTTGGTGCTCATCAGGTCTTGATAGATGAGGTCGTGCTTTTTCTCCTTATAAACGAATATTGGCTCAATGACCGAATTGAGATCATATTTTCTGAGATTGAAAAGAATTTCCTTTGAGACCTTTAGCTGTTCGAAAGACTCCCTAATGAAGTCTGGTTCTGCGTTTTGTATCCTTTGGTTTAGTCTAAGGTTTTCAGCCATCAAGTCAGTTCTAAGCTTATCAACATCGGTTTTGATGTTTTGTCTAGTTTCATCGACCCATTGGGCATAATCCCAGACTTGTATGTTATCCGAAAGGAAGTTGATTTTAGATTCCAAACCATCAAGGCGATAAACCTTAATTGGAGCCACAGTCATTTTCTGATTATAGCCGACATTGAACGTATCTGACGCAGACTTATACTTACTCCAATAATCTATGCTCGTCAGGTATGCTTGCTTTATTTCCTCAAATTGTTTGTCTACATCTTCATTGTATAAGAGATACAAATCTTTATAAGTTGGGTATCTACCCAATATATTGGTGAAGAGTTTATGTGCCTTATCATAATTACTAAAGCTCTGGGTGAACTTTTCATAGATTACCGGCACATTGGCTATATAAGTACCCAATTCTGCTTTGGATGTTTCCATATAACTCTTGATCGTGTCATATTCTACGTCAAGTCTTCCTTTGGCATCTATGGTACCGAAGTTGAAATAGTACTCTTTGTTTTTTTTAACATCCTTGTCAGTAATGAATTGCTCTGTCAGTTTCAAGGTTTTTAGAGCCTCTTGTGCATTGCCAAGTTTATATTCATAGTCTTTGAATGGGTCACCAGTTTTATATCTGTTTTTATATACAACCGCCATTTGCAAATAAATACTTGCATTATCATACTCTTCTTGCAAGTAGACCGTTAACTCGGCGATTGTTCCACTCGGAGGCAATGTGAGTATTTTCGGTAAGGCCTCTTCGTATTTTTCCAGCTTCTGAGCACCACCTGAGATTGCAATGCCAGCTAATATTATGATGAAAGTAATTTTTTTCATGTCTATAGTTTTTTAGATGGCAAGTATTTTCAATACTACTCGTCGATTTTTGGCTTTGTTTTCCTCTGTATCATTTGGTACAATTGGCTGACTTTCGCCATAGCCTTTTGCAGTGAAACGATCATCAGACACATTTTGCTCAATGAGAAATCTCACCACGCTTTGCGCCCTTCTATTAGAAAGTGCCGCATTATAAGCCGCAGACCCTACATCATCAGAGTGTGCTGCGATCTCCACTTTCATGCCTGTATTCTGTTTCATCAACCCCACAACTCTTTCCAATTCTTTAAATGAAATTTCACTTAATTGATCCGAATTAGATTCGAAGAGGATCTCTTTCAAGGTGAGATTTGCTCCGACTAATAGAGGCTGTAAGGCAAGCTTTAGGCTAGCAACAGCTCCTTCTCCACCTCCACCTCCTTCTCCGGCTACTATAGTGACTGAACTTCCTGTCTCACCAACACCTGATGTTATCTCTGTTACATCTTGTTTCACATCAATCACAGTACTATTGAAGGCATAGCCCTGATCGCTTGTTGCTTCTATTTCGTATCGATCTCCTACTCGAAGTGCTACTGTCTCATTGCCGTTTACTTCTATGACTTCATCTCTGTTTTTATTGCGAATCCGCACTTTGGATCTCACCTTCCCATTGTTGACTAAATCAGCTACATTAATCTGCAAATTTCTTTTGTGAGGAAGCATTTCTACATCTCTGATAAATTCAGGATAGACAACAAGATTTGACACATCTAGGGTGAAAAATTTACTATCGAAATTCTCTTTATCTATGATGATTTCATACTGTTTTCCGAGAGGCAAATCCAGTATGATTCTTCCATCAGGATTATTTTCTACTTCCATGAAAAATGTAGACGCTCCAGGCTCCTTCACTTTAATATTGGCTTGGATGGGCTCGAAGAGATCTCCATCGTAAATATTGAGGTTCAAACTGGCACTAGCATAGAGTTCAATATTTTGCTCTATTTCCTTATACTCAGTTTCTTTAATTAAATCAAAGAAGAGCGACTTAGATGAGTAACCTTCTTTTTTAATTTCAATATTGTAATTACTACCTACGGCCAGTACAACCGTGTATCTACCATCATTGGGGTTATTGGTAATACTCATGATTTCACTAGATGTAAATGCATCGGACACCACAATTTCGGCAGCCACACCGGAGTTTGTTTTACCATCTGTGATGTAACCTTGGATGATGATATTTTTGAATTGCCTCAGTTGTGGAGGTATTTCTACGGAATTAATCTGAGTTCCATCGTACACATAATATAGAAGATCACCCTGAGCAGAAATAGACGAAAACTGATCGGCTAATTCAGTGTTCACAAACTCCAATGCCACGGGTTTCGTCCAGTCACCAATTGGCGTTAGCCTTGTCTGGTATAAATCATAGTCTCCGCGTCCATTTTCTCTATTTGAGGCGAATATCAGTGTCCGATTATCCGCCATAATCCTAGGTGCTTTCTCACTGACATTATTAATTGGGGTAGGCAAGAGTTCTGGCTCACCCCATTCACCAGTCTTGGTCTTATTAGATACCAGAATGGTGTATCTCGCTTTATTCTCCCATTTTTCAGCCAAATCCTTATCGAGAATAGCTTCGAAATTTTGACGAACGAAGTACATGGTTTTACCGTCAGCGGAAATAGAAGGAAAGCCTTCATATCCTCGTGAATTGATGGGCGTACCTACATTTTTAGGCTCCGACCAGTTTTCACCATCTCTAATCGAATAAAAAATGTCTTCACTACCCAGACCGTTCCGAAAAGAGGCGAAAAAGTAAAGTGTATTTCCATCAAAGGAGAGACTTGGTCCTCCAATTAAATCAGTAGAGTCACCGAAATTATTAATGGCATCAATTGATCTGGGTTCTGTCCAAGTTCCATTCTCTAGGCGAGAATCAAACAGCTGGTAGCGCCCTGTCCGGTTGGATTCTAAGATCATTGTCCTGCCATCAGCAGAAATAGAAGGAGCATACTCCACCTTGTCACTATTTAGTTCGGTGATAGGCTTAGCCGTACTTCGGTAGTAGTTTAATGTATCAGCATAGCTCTTAAGGGTGTCAGGAATCTGCGCCTTCACCATGAACGCACCAATCAGCAGTATGACGGCTATCGAATATTTATTGTTTTTCATTTATCGTTCATTTATTTTCCCAGCATTACAAAAGCACCCCAGTAATATGGTTCTTGGAATTGACTTCTTACTTCGGCAATCGCCGTGTTGAAGGCTTCTAGACTCGTCTGACCTTCAAACCAATTCTTGTAGAAGTTACTCATAAGGAGCTGGGTCGTTGCATCGTTGACTTTCCATAGGCTCATAATTAAGTTATCCGCCCCAGCCACCAAAAAGGATCGTTGAAGCCCATATACACCTTCACCGTTTTTCACTTCGCCGAGCCCTGTCTCACAAGCCGACATTACCACCAAATCTGTATTGTCAAGGTTCAAGTTCATCGCTTCATACGCTGTAAGAATTCCATCTTCTTCCCCAGGTATATCTTGAAAATTGACTGTATTTTCTGCTCCGGCGAATAATAGACCAGATCTAAGCAATGGGTTGAATTTTCCATTTCTACTTGTAAGTCCTCCATCTTCATTCTCACCTTTCAAATCTTCTAAGAAGAAGCCGTGAGTGGCAATATGAAGGATTTTCGGACTCTCTAAGCTCTTGAGCTTTTCTTCAGTAGCAAGTCTTGCCGTGTGAAGGTTACTCACCCAAGACCCACCTTGCAAGACTCCATTTATATTGTTGACTTCTTCGAGAGTTCCAGGGAGTGGGGAGATTGTATTTCCAAAACTCGATTTCATGTCAGATGCAGAGAATAGCGCACCACCTTCATTGACTGGCTGGGTGCCAAGATTGAAGGCTGGGAAGCCGAACATTTCAGCATTTTGAGATTTTGCGGTGCTGATTTTATCTTCAAGGAGTTCTTTAGTGTTACTCAGTAATCGAATTTTATACCGATCTACTACATACTTCTTCGATTCGGGATTGTATAGCGTAGCGATGTTTACTTTATTCAGCACACCATCGGCAGAGAGATACAAGGTCTCGGTGTTGTCACCTATTGCTTCGTCTATGTCTTTCCAGAATATTGGGTAACTCTTGTTGTCCAGAATTTTATAAATAATTAAGTTCTTGTAAGTCTTGAACCCTTTGTCTTCCATCAGAATACCGTTGGCATTTACTACAAGTTTGGGAGAGGTACTACTCGCGTCTAGGATAAGTGCCGTGTACATTACAGAATCAATTTTCATCTTCTTTTTTATCCGTATTATCTCTAATGCTGTAGAATTTGCTGGAAGCTTAGCCTGAACAGACTGCCAAGTGGGTGCTTTTTGTTCAAATTCTCCAGCAAATGCTGTAGACTTCAAAGAGAGTTGTTTTTCCAAGTCATTAGACTTTGTTTCCATAGCTGAGATGTCTACACCAGTTTGAGTTATTTCCTTCATAGACATGGCATAAGCCTTTACAATATTCTCTTTCAGTGCCGTCCAATCAATGAATAGTTGAATGAGTTCAGCATCTCCACTAGACAGAATCCGGTTTCGTACTTTGTTGGAGGCGTTGAGTAAGAGTGCCTTGGTAGACAATTGTAGGTTATACATGCTTCCAAGTAGCGCTTCCCGATCTTCTGGTGTACCCTTGCCAAGAAGATTGTAGTCCACCGCATAATCCATGTAGCTATCAAATACTGGTTTAATCTTTCCATAGAGCGCACTTTTTTCGCTTTCGCTTAACGCTGGAAAGTACTTTTGAATGTTTTCAAGATATCGATTGGTTACTTCAAGATAAATAGGCCTTGCTCCTTCAAAATCTCCAGTACGGTGTTTAATAGATGCCAAGCCATATAGTGAAAAGGCAAAGTCTGGATGATTTTCTCCTAGAATACTTCTTCGTATTTCTACTACCTGCTCAAAATACGCCAACGCCTGATCGTAGTTTTCTAGCTCCTGCTCTAACGAGGCTAAGTTGTAGAGTGTACTTGCATAGGAAGGGTGATTGGTTCCGAATGCTTCCTTATCGATAGTCAGCGCTTTCTGATAAAGCTCTTTTGCTTTTTCATACTCTGCACTTTCCTCATAAATAGATGCTAGGTTATGAAGCGTCTTGGCGTAAAGAGGATGCTTGAGACCCAATATTTGTTCATCTATCGCTAGCACTTCCTCAAGTAGCTCCTTTGCTTTTTCATAGTTCTCTTCAAGCTGATAAAGTGTAGCGAGGTTTTCCAAGGCGGTAGCATAATCAGGATTGAGTTTGCCAATTTTAGCTTCGTAAATTTTGAGAGCATTCTGAAATAATGGTTTGGCAGATTCGATATTGCCCATTTTCTGATAAAGTAAGGCGAGATTATTGATTACTCCGGCATAAAATACATGGCTGGTTCCGTAAGATTGATCATAGATATCTCGCGCTTGCTTGAGGTATCTTTCTGCCTCAGTATATTCAGCAAGTTGTTTTTTGACTGAGCCAAGATTAGAAAGTGTATAGGCCAATGATGGATCATTCGCTGTGAGAATCCTTTCTTTAATACTTTTTATCTCTGAAAGGACTAATCCAGCATCGGTGTATCGTGCAGTATTGAGATAGAGTAGTGCGAGGTTCTCGTAAGTTGTGAGATAATCTCTATTCTCGTTCCCGAAAGAGTTTCTCTTAATACTCTCAGCAATTTTCAAGTAATATTCAGCCGTGTAGTAATTGCCCTGAAGCTGCAAAAGAGAGGAGTAGTTTGCCGCGATTGTTGCGTATTCAGGGTGCTCTTTACCATAACTCTTCTCGAAGATCGGGAGTATTTCAAGATATAAAGCGGATGATCGTTCATAATCTCCTAGTTGAGTATAAACACCAGCCAGCGTATTGCTAACAAAAGCGGTTTGAAGTGCGGCAGTCCCAAACAGGTTTTTTGCTTGCTCTAACGCCTCTTCTGTAATATTTTTAGCCTCCTGATATTTAGCTTCAGCGCTGAGAATTTTTCCTTTTTGATTGAGTAAAGCATATTTTTTAGCTTCCATTTCATTTTCAGCAGCATGGTCAATGG
>CAYGPP010000138.1:0-10709 GCA_964351885.1 uncultured Marinoscillum sp. | reverse complement strand
ATTGAGGGATAGAAGGAGATTTATTGCGCTTTGGGTGGTTGATTTTCCTCTGTTGGAATGGGATGAAGAATCAAAACGATTCCACGCGATGCACCATCCATTTACCTCACCAAATCCAGAGGATTTGAATAAGTTGGGAAGCGATCCAGGAAGTGTTCGTGCGAATGCATATGACTTAGTTGTCAATGGTGTGGAGCTTGGTGGAGGTTCTATCAGAATTCATGACAAAACACTCCAATCACAAATGTTTGACGCGCTTGGATTTACCAAAGAGGAAGCCCAAGATCAATTTGGCTTTTTGATGAGCGCATTTGAATACGGTGCACCACCGCATGGTGGCATTGCGTTTGGATTCGATAGATTGTGTGCTTTATTTGGCGGACAAGACAGTATCAAGGACTTTATCGCATTCCCGAAGAACACTTCGGGAAGAGATGTGATGATCGATACGCCTTCAATGGTGTCTGAGGATCAGCTAAAAGAACTTCATTTGGGATTGACCTCTCCAGTAAAAAAGGACTAAATCCATGGCGTTAGGCTTTGAATTTTGTAAATTATCACAATTATTCTGATATCAGATGACTCTAAGATTTCTACTTTATTCCTCGCCAATCATGCTTTTATTTTTGGCGATCGCTTTATTCGAACCTTATATTTATTTGCACTACTTGACGAGTTCTGAGATAGACGAGTCTTTGAAAAAGGAGCATTTCGATGTGATCGCCCACAAAGGTTCGTCTGGAACTGCCCCGGAAAACACTATGGCAGCTTTCCAGCAAGCGCTTGATCTAGGTGTGGATATGATTGAGCTTGATGTGAGAAACACTCATGATGAGCAGATCGTGGTATTTCATGACGAAACTTTAGAGCGTACTACAAATGGAACGGGAGCTGTTCATGATTATTCTTTAGAAGAGATTAGAAAATTGGATGCAGGCTCATGGTTTGATCCAAAATTCAGCGACCAAAAAGTCCCGACGCTAAAGGAAGTTTTAGATTTAGTGGATGGAAAATGTCAGGTATTAATCGAAATCAAGCATATGGATCATCCGCATTACCATGATTTTGCTGAGAAATTGATTGATGTAATTAAGGAAGAGGAAAATGGTTACGATTGGATCATATTACAGTCGATGGAGGGTGAATATCTCGAAGCTGCACATGAGTACGACGATCATGTTCAGACCAAAAAACTGATGATCGGAGAGGATTCCGCACCTCTAATTGCTTTTTATATGGAAACCAAAATGCACCTTGGTCATGCGAAAGAGAATGATCGAATGAAAGCATTGAATCCTGAATATCACACTTTGTCGACAAGAAGAGTATTCCGAATGCACGCACGTGGTTTTCAGGTTTATACTTACTCACCTAATACGCGTGAGGATATGGTGAAAGTACTCCATATGGGTGTGGATGGGATTATCACAGATTATCCGGAAATACTTATGCAGATTAAACGGGATATAGAAGCACTTTAGTTGTCTAAAGGGCCAATAGACACTTTATCAACCTCAGCAGCTATATAGCCAAAAGAATCCCATGCATGATGCAGAAGAATTCTGTCCAAGGTGCTTTTCCCTTCAGCTAGTTTTCCATTGTAGAGATACCAATTAGCCACTCCATATGCCAAAGTAGGATCGAGGCTACTATCTTCATCTTGTGCCTGATCAATCAAATCAGAGGCATCTGAATTCCCCAAGTAGAGCTGCAATCTATCTTGATAGCTATAGTTTTCTATGATTCTCATTCGCTTGTCCACTGATGTAAGCAACTCTTTAGCTGCGGTAGTATTTCCAATTTTTTGATAGGTCATATAAAACCAATCTATGTTGGCTACCAGTAAGTCGTCATTATCTACATACTCCAAACAATGCTTGAAGGAAGAAATTGCCTTATCGTAATTCCCCTTAAGGTAATAGGCGATTCCCAAATGATACCAGATGTTGAACTTATCATTCGTCAATGGGATGTTTTTTCTATTTGGTAATCCATCAGGTTCAGTGCTATTTTGAGCATTTCGCGCGTAAAAAACGGCTTTTTGTAAATCCTCAATAGCCAAGTCAAATTCTCTGATAGTGATGTATCTGTGTCCCCTATGTCTTAGTAATCTGTAAGATTGTGGGTTGATATCTAATCCAATCGAGTATATCCTGATGGCATCTTTGTATTGTCCCAAGTATGCCAATCGTCTGCCATACCAGATGATATTTTCAATGTTGTCGGGATCGGTTTCGTATTTCTTTCGAGCTTTATCCAGTTGAGATAAGCGTGTTCTTTTCACCGAGGAGGTGAGTTGCTTTGGAGGTAAAAGTATTCCCGAAAGTGAAATGACTTGATTTGGATTATTCTGAACATTTGGCTCTTGCACTACCACTTTATTCACTAATTCGCCTGAAGAGCCTTGGCTAGATTCTGTCTGGATACAACTTGAGAGCAGTATAAGAAGTGTGAGAATATATATATTGGCTTTTGTCATTGGTAAGTATAGTTGCGTCTAAAGCTAAGAATTCTAAAAATCAATCCCAATTGGGATATCCTGGCTGTTCGGTTTCTCCATCGGTTTTTTTTGCCTCAATGACCATCTCTCGAATATCCTTGAGTAGCGCCCTTGAATCATAAACAATGCCATCTTTGATGGTATACTTTACACCTTTTGTTCTTACTACCTCGTTATCCTCAGACAATCGGATGGTACCAGTACCATATAGTACTTTCAGATCTGCGACAGGGTTTTCTTCTACAATCACCAAGTCTGCAAGTTTTCCAACTTCAATACTTCCGATCTGATCATCCATCCCTAAAGCCTCGGCTCCCATCAAAGTAGCAGAGCGAATGACTTCTAGAGGGTGGAACCCTGCTTCTTGTAATAATTCCAACTCACGGATGTATGCGAAACCATATAATTGATAGATATATCCGCTATCTGATCCTGTAGTCACGCGCCCACCTCGATTTTTGAATTCATTCACAAACTGCATCCAAAGGCGATAATTATTTTTCCAAGAGACTTCTTGAGTCGTTCCCCAAGCATGCCAATAAGATCCATGAGAAATTCTACTCGGGGCATAGAAATCCCACTGAGCAGGAAGCGTATAATCTCTATGCCAATCCGCAGTTCGAGCGCGCATCAAGTCTCTATTCGCTTCATAAATATTAAACGTGGGATCTAAGGTGAAATCTCTTTCAAGTAATGTATTCATTACTTCATTCCACTTATCAGAACCCGGTTCAGCAGCTTGCTCCCATAGTTTCCCCGCTTCTTCAAATCGTTGTTGTTCATTTTGATAATTGTAATCAGCGGGGTAATGCTGGATGATCTTATTATGAAACATCGCCTCTGGCAGACCATACCAATGCTCCATAGTCGTAAGCCCCCAGCCGGAGGAATTCAATACATTTACCCAAGTCACATCTGTCTGAGCGTGATGGCATGCAGAGCCTAGTCCCAGCCTTTTGTTCTCTTCCAATGCTGCTTGCATGATGTCTGGTCGAGCGCCGAAAAATTTGATCCCGTCCGATCCAGCTTCTGCATTTTCTTTTACCCATTTCACTGCTTCTTCGGGAGAATTAATCCCATCAGTTCCCATACCAAATCCCGTATAGGCGACTATTCTTGGAGCTGTGATTTCATTCTTGGAGCTTTTCTTTTTTAAATCCAATGTCCAATCTCTTCCCCGAAAACTTCCGGGCTCTCTCACGGTAGTAATGCCGTGTGCCATCCAGAGTTTGAAGACGTACTCTTCTGGTATACTCTCAATGGATCCAATATGCCCATGCATATCAATAAATCCCGGCAGCACATACATATCATGAGCATCTATTTCTTTGGCACTATTTTTTGCTTTTGGTCTTCGATCTTGGTTGATAGCTACATTTGGGTAGCCAACCTTCACGATTTTGGTGATTTTATTGTTGTCTATAACTATATCCACGGGTCCCATTGGCGGAGCGCCATTTCCGTTCACTAAAGTAGCTCCACGAATAATCACTTGATCATAGGAGTCATTTTCACGTTGTGCTGAAAGTGAGATTACACAACACATCAGAACCGAGAGAACAAAAAGAATGCGATAGGAGTAAATCATGCAAAAGACCGTGATAATTTTGAATCTTCAATTTAACCATTTTTGATAGCCAAACCGCAAACAAAATGTCTCTCACTCAGTCCAAAATGATGCCTCTTGGCACGAAAGCCCCATCGTTTAACTTAGACAATGCTATCAATGGTCGAAAGACTAGTCTTGTAGACGCCAGAGGAGCAAAAGGGACAGTTGTCATGTTTATTTGCGTTCATTGTCCGTATGTGATTCATGTTCAAAATGAAATAGCCGCCATAGCCAATGAATATCAGAATTATGGGGTAGAGTTTGTGGCTATTTCCTCTAATGACATCAACAATTATCCTCAGGATGCTCCACAATTCATGAAAGATCAAGCTGAAAATGTAGGGTTTGATTTTCCTTATTTATTTGACGAGACTCAGGCAGTAGCTAAAGATTACGGTGCGGAGTGTACCCCAGATTTTTTCGTGTTCGATGAAAATGATCATTGTGTGTACAGGGGGAGGATGGATGATTCAACACCAGGAAATGAAAAGCCGGTTACGGGGAAAGATTTGAGACAGGCACTTAGTTTATTGGTGGCAGGAGACAAGATATTTGAAAGCCAAATGCCAAGTATGGGCTGTAATATCAAATGGAAGTGACTAATGACGTTTTAGTTGATCGTGGATTTTACTATTTTGCGCATTCTAAGACATTAATCACCATTTTCAGTAGAAACCTACCCCACCGATTATGAGTACAGCCAAAGGCCAATTTGACAAAATCACGACCCATCGTTTACGCGAGATGAAGGCCAGTGGGGAAAAAATTGCCATGCTTACGGCATATGATTACTCCATGGCACGGATTCTCGATGCATCTGGGATTGATATAATACTGGTCGGAGACTCAGCCTCCAATGTGATGGCTGGGAATGAGACTACCCTTCCGATAACTTTGGATCATATGATTTGGCATGCAACCTCAGTGGTTAAAGCCGTAAAAAGGGCTTTTGTGGTTGTAGATGTGCCTTTTGGGAGTTATCAAGGAAACTCATCAGAGGCACTAAGATCAAGCATCAGAATCATGAAAGAGTCTGGTGCCCATGCCGTGAAAATGGAGGGTGGAATCGAGATCAAGGAGAGCGTTTCAAGAGTTCTTTCTGCTGGAATTCCGGTAATGGGACACTTGGGTCTGACCCCACAATCGATCTATAAATTCGGCACCTATACGGTAAGAGCAAAAGATATTGTGGAAGCTGAAAAGCTGAAATCTGATGCAAAAATGCTTGACGAAATTGGCTGCTTTGGAATTGTAGTGGAGAAAATCCCTGCAGAACTAGCTCAACAAGTAGCTCAGTCTATTGAGATTCCTGTAATAGGAATAGGAGCAGGAGCAGATGTAGATGGACAAGTATTGGTTGTGCATGATATGCTCGGAATCACGCAAGATTTCAAGCCAAGATTTTTACGTCAATATGCCGATCTCAACAAAATAATCGGAGAGGCTACGACCAGTTTCATCAAAGACATTAGGTCAAATGAGTTTCCAAACGATAAAGAAAGTTACTAATCAAGTCAATAACATTTCCAAACAAGTAAGACATGGCTAACAAGAGCACAATCATTTATACCATAACGGACGAAGCGCCAGCTTTGGCTACACGATCATTTTTACCCATCGTTCAGGCTTTTACTGCACAAGCAGGAATTGAAGTGGAGACGAGAGATATTTCTTTGGCCGGAAGGGTGATTTCTGCATTTCCTGAATTCTTAACAGAAGCTCAAAGAATTAGCGATGACTTGGCTGAGCTCGGTCAATTGGCTACCACACCAGAGGCCAACATTATTAAGTTACCAAACGTGAGTGCTTCTGTTCCACAATTAGTGGCGGCTATCAAAGAATTACAGGCGAAAGGTTATGCTTTACCTGACTATCCTACTGATCCGCGAAGTGATCAGGAAAAAAGCATTCAATCAAAATACGATAAGATCAAGGGAAGCGCAGTAAACCCTGTGCTCAGAGAAGGAAACTCTGATCGAAGAGCACCCAAAGCGGTGAAAGCTTATGCACGTGCTAATCCCCATTCGATGGGTGCTTGGTCGGCTGATTCTAAATCTCATGTAGCCAGCATGAGCAAGGGTGATTTTTACGGCAGTGAAAAATCAGTGACGATTGACAGTGCAGACACGGCTAGAATCGAGCACGTGGATGCTGATGGAAATGTGACTGTCTTAAAAGAAAAAGTGGCACTTCTTGCTGGAGAAGTCATTGATGCTTCTGCTTTGAGTGCAACTGAGTTAAGATCATTTCTTGCTGCTCAAGTAGCTGAAGCAAAGGCTCAAGATGTTTTGCTTTCCATCCACATGAAAGCTACCATGATGAAGGTATCCGATCCGATCATTTTTGGTCATGCGGTTTCTGTATTTTTTGAGCCTGTATTTACAAAGCATGCTCAGACATTATCAAATCTTGTTGTAAACGTCAATAATGGTTTTGCAGATGTTGTTGCTAGAATCGAGGCTCTTGAAGAGTCTGTGAAAGCTCCAATTTTGGCTGATATCGAAGCATGCTATGCCGATAATCCAGAGTTGGCCATGGTCAACTCAGATAAAGGAATTACGAATCTTCACGTACCAAGTGATGTCATAATTGATGCATCAATGCCTGCTGCGATCAGAACCTCTGGTCAAATGTGGGGGCCTGATGGTAAATTGAAAGACACGAAATACATCATTCCAGATAGATCTTACTCTGGGGTGTATGCCGCGATCATAGACGATTGTAAAGCAAATGGAGCTTTTGATCCTACCACAATGGGTAGTGTGCCTAACGTTGGTTTGATGGCTCAAAAAGCAGAAGAGTATGGTTCACATGATAAGACTTTTGAGATAGGAAAAGCTGGAACGGTTAAGGTGGTGAATGCCGCCGGAGAAACCATTATCGAGCATACGGTGGGAGCTGGAGATATCTGGAGAATGTGTCAGGTAAAAGATGCTCCTATTCAGGATTGGGTAAAGTTAGCTGTGAATAGAGCTAGAAACTCCGGAACACCGGCTGTCTTCTGGTTAGACGAAAACAGAGCACATGATGCGCAATTGATTAAGAAAGTAAATAAGTACTTAGAAGATCATGACACTTCTGGTCTGGATATCAGAATATTGGCACCTGTGGAGGCTACCAAATTAAGTGCGGAGAGAATCAGAAAAGGACTTGATACCATTTCAGTGACTGGAAACGTCTTGAGAGATTATTTGACGGACTTATTCCCAATCTTGGAAGTAGGAACGAGCGCTAAGATGCTTTCGATTGTACCATTGATGAATGGCGGAGGTTTGTTCGAAACAGGAGCTGGTGGATCTGCACCAAAGCATGTCCAGCAATTCGTAGAAGAAGGTCACTTACGTTGGGATTCTTTAGGAGAGTTTTTAGCATTGGCTGCTTCTTTGGAACATTTGAGTATGGCGGACAACAATCCAAGAGCACAGGTTTTAGCGGATGCCTTGGATTCTGCTAACAGTAAATTCCTTTTGGAAAATAAATCACCTTCTAGAAAAGTCAACGAAATTGATAATCGTGGAAGTCACTTTTACTTAGCGCTATATTGGGCAGAAGAGTTAGCTACCCAAGATAAAGATGCAGCTTTGAAAGCTACATTCTCAGCTTTCGCTGAGTCTATGAAGTCAAGCGAAGCAAAAATCAATGAGGAACTTCTGGCTGCTCAAGGAAATCCCGTCAACATCGATGGCTATTACCTTCCAGATGAGACATTGACTTCCAATGCTATGCGACCAAGTGCAACGCTTAATGCAATATTGGACGGATTGAATGGGTAAGCTGGGACTGATATTGCCAGCACCATTGGTTTCGTGTGAATGGTTAAACGACCATATTGAACACCCGAAGTTGATTGTGTTGGATGCCAGTATCAATGCTCCGAAAGGAATATCAAAGACCGCTGAAGATTCCGGTCAAAGAATTCTCAATTCACGATATTTTGATTTGGATGGTCGCTTTTCTTTAAGGGGAAGCGATCTTCCTCATATGATGCCCGACGAAGAACAGTTCAATCTAGAGGCCAGAAAACTAGGTATCTCTAAGGACTCAGTTATTGTCGTTTATGATAATGCGGGAATTTATTCTAGCCCAAGAATTTGGTGGATGTTCAAGGCGATGGGACATCACCAAATAGCAGTCTTGGATGGAGGACTTCCGCTATGGAAAGAGAAGTATCCAACTGAGCTTTTAGATGGAAAAGAGAACTTCCTGAATGGAGATTTCACAGGTAAACTAGATACTTCATATTTTCGATCCTCTGCCGAAGTTCTTAAGAGAATTATTGAACCAACTTCCATTTTGATTGATGCCAGATCAGCAGGTCGATTTATGGGAATCGAACAAGAACCGAGAAAAGGATTGAGGGGGGGGCATATTCCCAATTCTTTGAATCTTCCATTTACCCAGATCGTGAAGGATCACCAGATAATTCCAATTGAGGAGTTGAGAGATGTTTTTGGGGAGTTTGATTTAGTAAGAAGTTCCATCACTTTTTCCTGTGGATCAGGTCTGACAGCTTGTATTTTGGCATTAGGAGCAGAGCTCGTCGGGCTCCGGCAACTATCAGTTTATGATGGTTCTTGGTCTGAGTGGGGAAGACCTTCTGATTTGCCCGTAGCGTAGGATTCTTGGGTTCCAGATTAGTAGTTTTTTACAATTGGACAACCGAGCCTTTTCTCTATTAATGCAAGTTTTTCAAGTAAGGATTCTTCGTCTTCTCCACTTATCAAGAAGTGCTTTTTACCCTCATCTGTTTTCAAAAAGGCCGTGAACCTTTTTACCTTTTGTTCATGCACACGTCCTCCATGGGAAGTCATTCGTTGACTGTAATTTCCAGTATTGATAAATATTTTTTCTAGTTCATTGTAGTTCTCTGAACTTCTATTTCGTTCTCCAAGAACCCAAATGAGTGTAGAGATTGTCCGTGTATTTGGGTCTATCTCCAGTATGTAGAATGCTGACCACATAGGAGGAAGCAGGAAGGACATAAGGATACTTACAGATATCGCCATTATCTCAGATAGGTTGCTCATGCAATAAAAGATAACGCTTAGGATTACTATGGTGAGCAATAGTCTAAATTGCCATTGAATAATTCTTCCTTGATTGATTCTTACTTTTTTCACCGAGACAAATAAATATTACTGAACTTTCTGTTTTTTGGTAAGTTATTAACCCGATGGCAAATATGAGTTTAAAGGAATAGTTGTTATTTACTTGCCATCAAAGGAGTCTTGAAGAGTACAACTCGAACCAATATTCGAACTGCCAAAATTTGTCATTGATATGTCATGCTAAAAGATCTAGCACTTTTTCCGTTGAATTTAGTTGCATTTCCAGGAGAGGAATTGAATTTACACATATTCGAGCCAAGATATAAGCAATTGATCAACGACTGCTTACAAACCAAATCAACTTTCGGAATCCCATCCTATGTGAACACAAAAGTAGAATATGGAACGGAAGTAAAAATTTCAGACGTCACCAAACTCTATGATGATGGAAGAATGGATATCAAAACCATTGGGTTGGGCATGTTCAAAGTATTAGATTTTCAGAACCCATGGGATGTGCGCCTGTATGCTGGAGGGACAGTTGAGTTGATCGATGTAAGACAAGATGAAGATTTGGAGCTGGCAGATTTGATCATGACTCGGTGTGGAGAACTCTTCGAATGGCTTCATATGGATAGTGAAATTACATTGATGCAGGATACAACCATCTATCATGTCATCCACAAAATTGGTCTCAAGCCGGAAGAAGAATACGAACTTTTACAAATTACTTCTGAGAATGAGCGACAAAAGTTCATTCTTAATCACCTTGAAAGCTTGATCCCGGCGCTTGAACGTGCCGAGAAGGCGAAAGAAAGAATCAGCATGAACGGCCACTTCAAGCACTTTGATCCGCTTAAATTCTAATCATTGTGTAATTTTCAGGAATGATTGAAATCTCCGGTTTCGGGACAGTGCTCTTATTCATCATTGGAAGTGTTGCTTTTGTATTTGTGACGCTTCTGGTTGGTAAGTTTTTGCGACCAGTACGGCCAAATGAAGAAAAACTTACGACTTATGAATCCGGAGAAGATCCAACAGGATCAGCTTGGGGAACTTTTAATATTCGTTTCTACGTGATCGCACTGATTTTTTTACTTTTCGAGACTGAGATGGTTTTTCTATTTCCTTGGTCTACGGTATTTGCCAATGAGGAAATGAATGCCGAAACCAATGGCTTGTGGGGTATATTCTCTTTAGTCGAGACTTTTATTTTTATTGGAATACTCCTTTTAGGTCTTATCTACGTTTGGGCGAATGGGATGCTCGATTGGGCTAAACCTAATCCTGTCAAAAGTGATTACCGATCCAAGATTCCAGCATCGGCGTATGATCATTTTAAAGTAAAGAACGCACCAAATAAAGGTTAATGGGAGGATTATTGGACCAACAATTTGGACAAGGAGGCATTATCGTGACCAAAGCGGATGACTTGCTCAACTGGGCACGGCTTTCGAGTCTGTGGCCAATGGGTTTTGGTTTGGCTTGTTGTGCGATAGAGATGATGGGAGCTTACACTTCGGGTTACGATTTGGATCGTTTTGGGGTGTTA
>CAYGPP010000137.1:0-10791 GCA_964351885.1 uncultured Marinoscillum sp. | reverse complement strand
ATCCTCAACATAAATACGATACTGATTCTCATATGCTTCTACGTCCATTATGTAGCTTATCAGCGGCCAGTCACTCCCAACCTCACTCATAGAAAGACTCAAAGCTCCCCCCATTTTACCATCCTGCATCGACTCATTGTTGTCCCATGGTATCCAAACTAGCTTCCCTAAATAATTATAGAGAAAGTAATTATGCGTCATCACTCCATAGGTATCCCAGTTTTGGATGACATTGTTGACCGCCAAATACTTCAGAAACTGATCAACATCAAACACCGCCTCTAGTTCACCTATCCATTTATCTGGATTGGAAGACCTTTCATCACTTTGCATCAAGTCATAGAGTGTTTTAACGTCTGAAAAATTGGCTTCATCTTCGTTGGTCTTCAAATCGAATTCTTCCTCGTCATAGGTGCTACTAGCAAAGGTAGCAGCATCACCATCTGGCTTATAAAGATTGCCATCACCATCAGCAAACTGAGTTTCGTATACAGTATCATCTACCTCCTCCACTATGGTATATATCCCAATAAATGTGCTACCATTACCTCTATCTAGGTAAACTGCGCAAAAGGATGCATGAGCAGAAGGCACTCCAAACTCACGAAATAAATCAGAAGCAAGTTTCTCTCTCATGAAAGAATTGTCGTCAAAGTTATTACTCAGATTAAGCTGTTTGAAGCCATAAAACCTCTGATTTTTGAGCTGCTCATAAGTATCCTCATACTCATCAAAATCCAACTTGAATGGATACTTATCGGTATTACCCTGATAGGCGTTTTTGAGCGTGGAGTTGCCCTTATACCTAATCCCTACTTGGTACCATTGCTTCCCTTCAAACTCAATAGTACCTGGAATCCATATTGGTGTAAAATCAACATCTGCACCTCCACCCCCACCTGGTCCTCTTACAGTCGTTTCTAGATTCGCATCTAGATTACTTTGCATGGCGCTCCAATTTGCTGCAGAAATAGTGATATCTAATCTCAAGACCTCATCATCTGGAAAAACCACTTCATAATTAGGATCTACATCATTTCCATGGGTCTCCTCTGTCCAATCTGAAAAATCCAGCTCTTCCTCACTGACTAGCTCAGGCTCAGTGGAAACTTTAACGGCTTCTTCTCCATTAGTATCCTTGCATGAGGAGAAAAGAAGGATTGATATTAAACTCAATACGAATGCTAAAATCGATTTGTGGCTCATAATTTATTGAATGGGTTCGATAGGTAAACGGGAAAATCCATAATAACCCTACTCGATACATATCACTAATTCGTTTTGAGGCTTCTAAAAGAAGATATGTTGAGCCATCCGATAAGTATTGGCATGAGCTTCAAGAATGATCTTAATATCCTCAGAGTAGCCACCTCCCATAACTGCCACTATCGGTATTTGTAATTGCTTGGCCTTGGTAAATACTAGTCTATCCCTGTTTTTACATCCCTCAAGTGTCATATCTAACCTACCAAGCTTATCTGTGGCTAACACATCCACTCCCGATTGGAAAAAGATAAAGTCTGGCTGGACACGATTGAGTAATTCATCGAGATTTGGAATAAGTAGTCCCAGGTACTCATCATCACTTGTTCCATCTGCCAAGGGCACATCTAGATCCGAAGATTCTTTATGCATAGGATAATTCTTAGCACCATGCATGCTGAAAGTGAAAACTCGTGAATCGTTTCTGAAGATTTCGGCTGTCCCATTTCCTTGATGTACATCCAAATCCACCACCAAAATCTGCTTTGCCAATTCATTATCCAAAAGATATCTAGCCGCAATAGCTATATCGTTGAGTAGACAAAAACCTTCCGCTCTATCAGAATAGGCATGATGTGTGCCTCCAGCAACATTCATTGAAACATTGTGCTTCAGGGCGTATTCCGCACATTGGATGGTTCCAGCATTGATCGTCAACTCTCTATTGACCAGGCTCTCAGATAATGGAAATCCACTTCTTCGCTCCTCCTGCCTAGTCAGGTTGAGTGACCTAAGTTTGCTCCAATACTCTGATGTATGAACAGCTAATATCTCCGACTCTGTAAGTGTTCTTGGCGCAAAAATATTTGACTCATTGATAGTCCCTTCATACACCAATTGCTTAGGTAGGAGATCGTACTTCTCCATAGGAAATCGATGATTCGGAGGTAATGAATGGTTATAAATTGACGACCAAGCGACCTTGAGCATGAAGGATTAACCAGAATTTGATGAGGTTGTTTGAGCTTCTCAATAATCAAAGCACTCCTTACAAAGTGGTTTTGGACCAAATAAGAATGAGCGATATTTTTTTGTGTTTCTGGTTACTGGATATCTCTCAGGATAAAGTTCAAATCCAATATTCTCAATCTGAATATGGTCATCCAAACTTGCCCCAAGTGCAAGCGTAGAGATATGACTTTGATTCTCAAACCATACTTTGGTCAAGATTTTAGCGAGCATTCCACACATCAAGACTACAACTGAATCTTTAGCAAAAATCTGGTCTTTGTAGTTATCATACTCTAAGTAGGAATTTCTAAATGGGACTTTAGTAATTCTCTCTGGGTTAACTTCAACACCTAGCTTCTCAAATAGTGAAAGGTCTTGAAACTCATTAACAAAGAAATATACTTGTCTTCCTTTCAGCGACTCTATTAGATGCGGCATGTAAAAGAGATTATGATGGAGGGACATGGCTTGAACCTTATGGTCATAGTCCCCTACAATTGCATCAGCTTCTAGTCTAAGCTTAGGATGATCAATGGAACAAGGAACACCGACGAAGTATCCTTCTTTTTGGAATTTCATAGCCCCATATAATCGCTCCGCCAATAGTGGATCGTACTGTTGTTGCTTTCTTCCAAACCATTCATTATGATGGTTGCCTGCCAAGAAATCTCGAATAAAAGTCAATTCACCATCGTTATAGTGAGCGAAACTTACGGGCAAGCGTTTTGCTAGTCGCTCAACAATCCTTTTAGTAGCTTGATCTATTTCAATGCTTTTATTTGGTGCATTGCGAAATATTCTTTCTTTGGAAAGAACCCCTCTATTGACCTTGGCCACATATGCCAATTGCTTTAAGGTTTCGAACCAGACTGATTTCACTTTCTTAAAACCTTTTTCACTTTCAGAGTTAGCAGTTCCGACATTTGTACAGACAACAGCTGGTGATGACCATGTCAAATTATGAGTAAACCCATCTTGCGCCTGTTGTATATTAAGCATATGCGGCATTTCAGATGACTTGAGGCTATTTAATTCATTGAGTCGAAATAGTGTTTGGTAGAGCCAGTTCTTCTTTGATTTCTTGACACTGCTCCTAAAAGTCGAAGCAATCAACTGCTGATCATGGTCAAGTTTGATCTCAACTTCAGGACTAAATACCTCATTGATCGAATCGGCATAGTACCGACTGAGCATCTCATCTAGCGAACTAAAAATTTTACTATATCCATACCTTAACTCCACCTCCTTTAATAGTAGAGTCAGTTCCTTTGCCGAGCCAAAAAATGTACGTGCATCCAAAAAATTGTAGTGAGAATGGGGTCTTGGATAGTGCTTCCAGTAAAAGTAATGGAGTATTGGATCAGTAAAATCCATCAATAGCGACGCTGGGAATAATACTCCTCGCGATAATTCTTGAACAGATATCAATCGCTCTTCAAATCCATCTGCGAGCGTTACTGAATTAGGATTTGAAATAATTAGAACGCTCTTTTCCGTCTTAAGAGAATTAAGTTTTTCGAGCAAATCATCTATTTCAAAATGGTCAACAAATTCTATTTTAATAGGCTGATATGTTGATTTTGAAATATAGTCTTTGAAAGGGAGTCTCTCCTTATCACCTAAAACAATAACTACTAGTTGACTATTCTGCATCCAGTACAAAACTAAGGGAAACCTGTTGAGTCAAAAAGTCAACACTAGAGTATTCTGATACTACCGGCATGTAGACATTAGACTTTGTCTAATCGGGTTAACTTTGCCACCGCAAACACCGAAGTATTAAATCTTTTATGAAAGTTATTATTCTTTTGATTCGGGCATCCGCCTGGAAATTTGTCTTAGCAGCCGTTGCAAGTTTTATATCTGGAACTTCTTTAAGTGCCATCATCTACCTCATCAATGAGGCGATTAGCACTAAAATGGAGGACCCATCGGGATTAATGTGGAAGTTCGCAGCAGTTATTGTGATCTACGTGATCACTGGTATTCTTGGAGCCTATCTGATTACCGTATTGAGTCAATCGGTAATCCAAGGGATGCGATTGACTCTAAGTGATAAAATCCTCAAGGCATCTTTTCATAAGCTCGAATATCAGACCAAAAGACTATTCACAATACTCACAGATGATATCAATACGATTTCTGCCATTATCATTAAGCTGCCAGCCATATTTACAGCTCTTGCTACTGTGATTGGATGTTTCGGGTATATGCTGATTATCTCTTACAAGCTCTTCGGTTTGTTCATGATCATCTTCCTACTAGCTTTTATTCTATATCGTTTACCCCTCAATTCTTATGCGGAGCGAATGCGTAAAACGAGAAATCACCAGAACGTCTTGTTCGGCTATTTTGAAGGGCTTATTTATGGACTAAAAGAACTCTCAATCAATAAAAAATTCAGAAGCCTTTATACCAAAGAGATAATAGAGCCTCTGACTGAGCTTCAGAAAAATGATATGATCATTGGCAAAACAATAATTGAAATTTTTGCTAGATGGGGCGAAGTAATTCTGTTTATTGGAATTGGAGGTATACTGCTATTGATCAAGGAAACTGGCATTAGTACTTATGATGTGATGGTTCAGTTCTTAACAGTAACCGTATTCACTATAGGACCGCTTTCGCGAATGACTAGGGTGCTTCCTGATTTCAAGAGAATCAATATTGCGCTAGAACAAATAGAATCTGCAGGTCTCGACTTAGAAAAAGAAAAGGCAAAAGTGCTCGAAGAGGACAATACAAAGGTATTCCCGGTAAATACAGACTACCCAATCATCTCTCTAAAAAACGCGAGTTATAGCTATTACCATACTGAGGAGGAAAAGTTCTTCAAACTTGGTCCGGTCAATCTAGATATCAAAAAGGGAGAAGTCACTTTCTTAATCGGTGGAAATGGTAGTGGGAAGAGTACTTTGGCCAAATTGTTATGCGGACTATATCCTGCTGAAGAAGGTGAAGTACTACATTATGGCAAGAAAGTCCTACCCGAAAATGTCGAGAGTTTTAGAGATCAATTCAATGTGATTTTTGCGGACTTCTATCTCTTCAATGAGATGATTCATATTCCTCAATCTGTTATTGATGAAAAGGCAGATGAGTATTTGAAATTATTGGAGCTAGATAAAAAAGTGGAGATTGTAGACCGAAAATTGACCACCACTAATCTGTCAACTGGTCAAAGAAAAAGGTTAGCACTTCTTATCTCATACTTGGAAGACAAGCCTATCTATCTCTTCGATGAGTGGGCTGCTGGTTTAGATCCATATTACAAAAAGATATTCTATAAGAAATTGATTCCTGACTTAAAAGCTCGTGGTAAGACCGTTTTTGCGATCACTCATGATGAGACCTATTTTGACTGTGCTGATCAAGTAATTATGTTGAAGGAAGGTCAGCTATTAGAATCGCATTTGTTACATGATCAATTACAGGAATTCTTTAACTAACCAGAATCCATTCGAATGAAGATTTTCAAAAAACACGGAATAGTCAATTCATTTCTACGTGAAAGACCGAAACTATACGATCAATCAAGAATCATTGGAGATAGTATTTCAGAGAATAAAGCCGAGTATTTTCAGATATTCAAGAAGTTGACTTTGCATCATAATTGCAAAATCAATTTTATCCAAATAGGAGCAAATGATGGCTTAAGAAATGATCCTGTGCGGGACTTCATCGTACGATATGATTGGTCGGGAGTTTTAGTAGAGCCTTTGCCCTATTCTTATCAGAGCCTCGTAACAAACTATCAATATCTCAGCGAAAAGCGAATACATTTTGAAAACGTAGCGATTGGAGAAGATGATCAGCCAGATCTTGATTTTTGGTCCTATAAAAGCTCTTTTCTAGAAAACCTAAGTCACGAACAAAAAGAGGGTTATCGGCGAAAGTCATCATTCAGTAAGGAGCATTTACTTAAGTTCTTACCTGAAGGGAGTGTTTTGGAGGAAACAATAGAAAGCATCCCCGTTAAAATCATATCAGTTAAAACACTGATAAATAAATACCAAATGGATGAGAAGAACTTACATATGTTGGCAGTAGATGCTGAAGGTTTTGATCACTTAATCATAGAAACAACTCTCAAAGATAAAATCAGACCTAAAGTGATTTACTTTGAGTCTCATCATTCTGAAGATAATGATCCATTTTTTCATAAGCTAAGAGAATTCGGCTATATAGTACGTGAGTTTAGAAGAGACTCAGTTGCCTTTTTGCCTGAATTGGAGAGTGTCCTTTAATCAAGACAGTCAAGACATTAATCGTCATTGTACTTATATTCTTCATAAGCCTTCAGAAGGGCATCTACATTAAGGTTAGCCTTAGGTTTTAGCACCACCAAATCATCAGCTTGCTCCTCCATATCTGTATAATCCAATATTGGTTGATAATGTGCTCTGTGAAAATCATGAAACATAATTCGCAGATTATCATTCATTCCGCATTCAATCAAAGTCTTTAAAGCGCAAGCGATTCGAAACCTACCATCTACAAGTACAGTATCAACCTGTTGAGATTGAATCTCTTTAAAGACACTAGAAGAATAATTCGGATAAAGCTCCCGATGGGTATCCCTTACCGGACGTCCCCATTCATGAGTAGGGCCAATATCTACGTGCATTAGTTGCAGCTTAGAATTATATTCCATCTTCATAACAAACTTATAATTCCTCATCATCGCTATCCATGACTCACTAGAATCAATAGATACGACTTGAGCTTCAGATTTTTTCAATACCCGAAAAGTACTCCCCCCCATGCCAAATTCCAGATACAGTGATGAATGGGATATGGTCTTATCGAAAAGGATCTTCTCTTTCTTGGTCATCCGAAATGGATGAAAAAGCGGGATCGGCAAAAGATTGTCAATATGTGTTAAGAAGTTCATGAACTTAGGTTAGGAAAGCAGTGAAATAAGGATCAAACTAGTAAAGTTGGTACCCAATGCTCAATTTTAAGAAATAATTATTGACTCTGTTATTTTCAATGTATTGCCAATTTAATCGGTTACTGAATGAATACTCAGCCGCGAAAACAAACTTATCCAAAAATCGGACAGCCTCTAAGGTCATTGTGTACTCCACATCAAATGGTCTCGATCCGTCAGGATCAAAAGTAGTGAACACATAATCGTCATTAAACCTGATACGCTGAAGACTCAAACCGTACATGCCTTTCGCGAAATAGTAATTGATCGTACCAATATCCGTATTTGAACCCGTCCCAATTCCAGCTCCAAGTATTTGACCCTGATTAGTATATCCTTGAGGTGCCAAATAATGGGTATAATACGGAGGTGAAAACCTCAGCGCAATTAATCTACTCTGACCTAAGGTGGTATGCTCAAAGAAAGTTTTGATGGCTTGATTTTTACCTAAATCGAAAACTTTTATAAAACCCAGTGTGTAAGCTCTACTGTGTTCTGGTTCTGTAGCTAAGGCATTGATATTGCTGAAATCGTTTTTTGCGAGTTCCAGATAAGTCTCAAACCCAATCTCAGGGAATGTCCATTTGAAATTAAAAGATATCATTTGGTCATAAGTATCATTGACGACACTACCGCTCGAAAGTGTATCTTGATTACTTGAAAAATCCGCGAATGAAAGGAATACATCACTAAATCGAAACTCTTGAATTTCCCTATCTCGATAGTGAACACGAGATACGCCCAGCGATAACCCTTTGAAAAAAGAAGGTGAATAGTACAGTCCCCCACCTTGAAAATATCTTTGATTATTTTTTGAATTATTGTCAAAATAATCTGATTCATCCATCAGCCCCCAATATGATCTAAATTCAAAATCCCCAATCTTGGTTTCTATTGGAGTGTCTGTTCCAAAATCTAAGTGAGGAAACATTGCTGCATTACTAGACATCAAAATTGGATTGACTTGTGCTGCTCCCCACACAACGTTCTGAGTAGATAAACTCATCGTTAGCTTTTTATAGATTAACCTAATCTCTGATTGCCCCCAAGAAGCCTTGTTGTAGCTCTTATTTCCGAATCGCTGAACCCAGTCAATATTAGTTGAGAATGGATAATTATATTCGTTTACACGACCATTCAATCGCTCATATTCCTTATTCTGAGCTGTGAATAATAATGGAGCGAAAGTGTAATGAAGTATTCCGATGTTGCCTCTCACACCAAAATTAATAGCTGCATTGAACCCCTTCCCACTCCAGACCGCTCCGTCATTGTAGCTTCTCGGATATTTTGAGTTGTAGCTGATAGACGAAACAATAGGTAGCACCTGAAAACTTTTAACTGCAGCTTCCGCTATTTTATAATAATCGCCCCAAGGATTCCACTTTGGAAGGCTATCATATTCATTAACTGAAATAATAGATGGGTTGATAAAAATGCGTTTTCTAAAGTCTTCGTTCTGCAACTCTAACACCTTGTTAAAGTCTGCTAAATAGGTATCAGGGTAAAGCACCTGTCCGTTACAGATCAATGTATTAAGCACCACGAATGCAATGAGAATACTCTGCTTTGCGAGCTGTTTGATATTATTCATTAATCGTAAAAGGATTATCTGAGGGAAATGTCCCTAATGATTTATTGGCAGTCTTAATCTCCCCATTTTCCGCAATAGTAACTGGGAAAATTTCAGTTAGCTCATATCGCCCTTTATTTGTCGATTTGATATACTGAAAATTAATAATTGACCTGATGTAAGCAATAAGTGAAAGCATCCACGCAATAGGTTTCAGTATTGATTTTATTGAAATCGAATCCAGCGATTTCATCTTTTCTACCGCGGAATCGAATTGAAAGTACGTACCAGGTAAGTGTAGAATGATTGGTTTAGTGCCTGTAAAACTATTGATAAGCACTCTTTTCTTATCATAACTCAAGTCACGGCACTTCATTTGAAACTTCTTCAGACCAAAAGTCTTAAGCATTCGCCTCTCGTACTTGAAGAAGAAGTAATCTTGAATATCGCTAATTCTCGGCCAAGAACGAACACACATCCTGCCTCCAGAACATCCAAAAAGCTTTTGATCATGATCCAATTGGATGGTGAAGTCTGATGAGATCTTTCCTGTCAAAAGGTCAACATAATACCTACTGTACAGATACTGATCAGATCTTATTGCCGCTAGTTGTTCATCATTGCCATAATCAACATTGTAAGCGTCAGCAATCCCGACTAACAATTGTCTCAATGATCCAACTTTACCTATAAAAGTTCCTGAATTGAGAAAATGATAGACTGAATTCTCTTTTCTTGGGTAGTTTTTCCAGTACTCAAGGGACAATTGAGGTTCGCGAAAGTAGTAATTTGCCTCAGCAGAAAACACAATATCCTTACCGAATTTGCTGAATGATTCAATAATCTCTTCCTTAGGCGCATCGATTATTACATCGAATGCATCAACCACCATTACCAAATCACTTTCGGCTAAAGATGATTCTTTTAGATATTTACTTAGATAGCGGAATTTAAAGGCATTATTTATCCATCTATCACCGTCACATAACACCATGAAATCTATACCCATTTTATCACAAGAATCCCTCATTGGAGCGATGCGATCATCTAACTTATCTACTAATGTGACTACCTGAAGATTCATGTTTATAGACTGACGGTGGGCAAAGTAATGTAACTTTCAGATATTTGCAGCTAATCTAGAGGACAGACCTATGGGCAATCTCAAATCGAGAAGGATAAGGAAATTTTGGAAGGCTCCAATAAATAGAAAATTGGATGTCTATGATTATCGATATGGTACGCTTAACCCATATTTGTCAGGTGACACTTTCCGAGCAATTGCCGAAGTAATTGTAGACAAAAGTTGTCATAACCCTCTGATCCCGAAGAAAGACACACCTCTAATCGCCTTTGCCATTCAGACAAGACCAGGGGATTTTGTTAATATGTTTTTTGATAATGTCCTACCAAAAATAGAACAGCCTTTTGTGCTGATAACGCACAATGGAATGACCCCAGATTGGTCTAAGTATGAGCATCATCTACATGATGAGCGTATGTTGGCTTGGTACGGAAAAAACCTTGTATATGACCATCCAAAATCACATACCATTCCTCTTGGTGTAACCAACCGCCGAGATCCTCATGAGCGCGGTGGTAATCAAGACTTCTGGAATGAACTTCGTGCGGAGCAGGTCGAAAAAGATATTACATGCTATGTGAATGTTGGTATTGGGCACAAGAAGCAGGCACGATATGAAAACAGATTAAAAACGGTCAACTACTTCAAGGAGCAAAGCTTTGCAACATGTGTAGGTGAGCGGCCATGGTTGCAGTATGCGCGTGAAATGCATCGCTCTCGATTTGTGATCGCACCTCCTGGAGAAGCTCTTGACACTTTCAGACTTTGGGAGGCTTTATATCTGGGAGCTATTCCTATTGTAACCTCGACTCTTCTTGATCCGATGTATCAAGAATTACCCGTATGGATCGTTCAGGATTGGGAGGAAGTGACAGAGGAGGCTTTGGAGGCTAAGTGGGTTGAACTAGCTCCTCAGTTGGAGAATTGTCCTCAACTATGGGCGAGTCACTGGTACAAGAAAATCTTGAGTCACGTTTAGTCAATGTC
>CAYGPP010000136.1:0-11325 GCA_964351885.1 uncultured Marinoscillum sp. | reverse complement strand
GACTTACACAGGCGTTATTGGAATAGGAAAAACTACCCCTTCCTTTGATCTAGAGACAGCTTTTGAAAATGAATTATCAATTGACCACATAACTGAAGATGAAATTCTTAAGGCGAGTAGACAATTGACTGGTCAGATAGCTCAAATTCCTCCTGCACATTCAGCAGTTAAGGTAGGAGGTAAGCGAGCTTACAAATTGGCTCGAAATAATATTGAAGTCAAAATTGAGCCACGTCAGGTCGAGATCAAGAAGTTTTTGATCAAAGACTTTATCAACGATGAAATTCATTTTGAGATTGACTGTACCAAAGGGACATACATCCGAAGTATCGCTCGTGATCTAGGTGAAATTTTGGGAGTTGGTGGTTATTTAAAGGGATTGCGGAGAACTAGAATTGGGGATCATCAAGTAGATGATGCTCATGATTTAATACTATTTATCAATAAAATCAATCAGGATGAAGCTGATTGATGATTTATCACGATTGGATACTTCTAAGGGATCTGTTGTAACCAGTGGCACTTTTGATGGGGTACATGTTGGGCATCAGAAGATTCTCAAGAAGGTTGTTTCTAAGGCTAAACAGAAGAAGTATCAAAGCGTTGTTTTAACTTTCTGGCCTCATCCAAGATTTGTGTTGAGTAGTAATACCAATGAGCTCAAACTGCTAACTACTTTTGAAGAGAAATTGGAAAGATTGGAGGAAAGTGGGATTGATTGCTTAGTAAAGATTCCTTTCACTAAGGAGTTTTCGGAATGGTCTTCAATGGATTTCATTAAAAATATTTTGATTAATGGGTTAAATACTAAGGAATTGGTCATTGGTTATGATCATCACTTTGGTAAAAATCGTGAAGGAGGCTTTGAATATCTAACAAATCATTCTTCGGAATTCGGATTTAAGGTATCTGAGATATCTAGAAAGGATATAGAAGATGTGGCAGTGAGTTCTACTTCCATTAGAAGATCATTACTGGACGGCTCAATTACGGTTGCGAACGATTTTCTAGGAAGATATTATAGTCTTTCTGGTTTTGTGAAAGATGGAGACCGAATTGGTCGAAGTATTGGATTTCCTACTGCCAATATCGATGTTCCGGAAGCATACAAGTTGATTCCAATCGATGGAGCATACGCCGTTTACGTGATTTATGAAAATCATAGGTACCAAGGAATGTTAAATATAGGTTGGCGGCCAACAGTGTCGGGTCAAGAGCGTCGGATTGAAGTAAATATCTTTAATTTTGAAAAGACTATTTATAACGAACGGATCACCATTCTTTTTGTAGAAAGACTCAGAGGAGAACAACGCTTTGATAATATTGAAGCGCTGAAGAATAATCTCAGAGAAGATAAGAAACAAGCATTGGAAATATTAAATAACGAAGTATGAGAATTTTAAACGGACTAACTCTATTGATTTTTTGCATTACACTTACTGCTTGTGCAGCGGGAGGTAGAGTAACTTCATTGTTATTTTCACCAGCGGATGATCAGAAATTAGGCAAGCAAGTAAGCGATGAGATCAATGGTAATAGTGTGGAGTATCCTCTGCTCTCTGAATCACAGTATTCAGATTCTTATAAATATTTGAACGCAATGCGTGATCAAATTCTCTTGAGTAATGATATGGCTTATCGTGATGATTTTGCTTGGGAATTAAAGATCATCAAAAATGATGACGTGCTAAATGCATTTGCAACTCCAGGCGGGTACATATATGTCTACACAGGTTTGATAAAGTATTTGGATAAGGCTGATGATTTGGCAGGAGTGATGGGTCATGAAATAGCCCATGCTGATAGGAGACATTCTATTAAGCAGCTTGAAAAGCAATATGGATTGCAGATAATGTTAAGCATTGCTTTAGGCAATGAACCAGGACAGATAGCTCAAATGGCAGCACAGATAGCTGGGCAAGGAGCAGTATTGAAATTCAGTAGAGGTGCTGAAAATGAGGCTGATGAATACTCTGTTAAATACTTAGCCGATACCAAATATGCATGTAATGGAGCTGCGTCTTTTTTTCAAAAATTACTTAATGAAGGTCAATCTGGCGGAACGCCAGAGTTTTTGAGTACTCACCCAAGTCCTAAGAATAGAGTAAGAGATATCAACGAGCAGGCCAATCAAGAGAACTGTAGTACTGGATTAATAAACGAAACTGGAATGACTTACGCGCAATTTATTGCGAGTCTTCCTTGAATAATTGGAAATGAAAATGATGAGAAATATAAGCTTGGTGGTACTAACAACTGCCTTAATTGGTCTTTGGTCTTGCAGTAGTGATGATGACGGCCCATGTGAAGATTTAGGAAAGGTAGGTGGGCTAATATCCGATTTAGCTTTTCCAGTGAGCAATGACGTAGCGTTAGGAGCGCAGGTAGCACATCAAATAGATAGTTTATTTGCCTCCGATATACTACCAACTTTAGGAAATGAATCCGCTTATGCTTATTTAAATAGGATGACTAAAGATATTTTGAGTTCTGAGGATGTACAATACAAGACAGAGTTTCTTTGGGAGTTGAAGATTATCGATCAAGATGTATTGAATGCATTTGCAACTCCGGGAGGTTATATTTATGTGTATACCGGATTAATCAAATACTTGGATAACGCTGATGATTTAGCCGGAGTAATGGGGCATGAAATTGCGCATGCAGACCGACGGCACTCTGCGAATCAATTGAGAAAAAATCGTGGTGTGGAGTTTTTTGCAAGTTTGATCTTAGGAGGAGAGTCCTCTGCAGTCAAAGACATAGCGGTTGGCTTTGCAGCTAATGCAGCTTCATTATCCTTTAGTAGAGATGACGAATCAGAAGCTGATGCCGCTTCTGTTGAGTACCTAGATGAGACATCCTTTGCTTGTAACGGAGCAGCTGAGTTTTTTAGAAAACTCGATGCAGAGGGAGGTTCTGGGGTTCCGGAGTTTCTAAGTACACACCCGAACCCTGCTAATCGAGTAGAAGATATTGATGCGCGCGCAACCTGTAGAGGTTGCTCTACCATGAACTCAAATGTTCAAATCACTGGATTAACGTATGCACAGTTCAAGGCATTGTTCTGAAATTTAAACGGCACCATCTTTCGATTTCAAATTCAGTCATCATGAGTGTTGTTCATGAAGTAATTGTGAGACTGATGACTAGTTACCATCGGTATTGAGAATTATTAACCATTGAAATACATTTAAAATAAATGAAAAAGTCAGAAATAAGGATAAACGTAGAATTGGACGATCAGAACATGCCTGAGCGTATTACGTGGGATGCAGATGAGAAGGATCAGCCAGGTAGCTCGGAGACTAAATCTATAAGCCTTTCATTGTGGGATGAAAAACTAAAAAACACCATGAGGATTGATTTATGGACAAAAGACATGCCCGTAGAGGACATGAAGAGATTTTATATTGATTGTCTTGGGGGATTGGCTCAGTCCGTATTGAATAGTACAGGAGATGAGTATATGTCTTCCGAACTAAATACCCTTTGCGATAAGTTCGTAACTCATTTGAAGAATGAAATGAGTTGATGTACTAAATCGGAAGAGGTGAAGCTTGTAAGTGATTACAGGCTTTTTTTATAGATTTTTATCAAAATCACATATTAGAGACCTATATAACCCTCAATATTGATATATTTATTAATTATTCAATATTGATAAGATCATCAGTACTAACCTAATTCAATTTATGAATCTAAATAATCTCAAAGCTCTTTTTGCGCTGACTCTATTTGCCTGTTCAGTTCAATTTGCGTCAGCCCAAGTAAACATTTCTGGTAAAGTCACGGATGGTCAGTCTGGTGAAGAATTGATCGGTGTAAGCATCCTGGTAAAAGGAACAGTTACAGGCACTATCACGGATGTGATGGGAAATTTCAATTTGAAAGTCAATCAACCACCACCGGTAACACTTGTGATCTCTAGTGTCGGGTATGAACGCCAAGAGCTAGAAATCGATCAAGCTTCAATCTCCAACCTGAACGTAAAGATGAAAGAATCATTCATGCTTGGTCAGGAAGTGGTTGTATCTGCGTCTAGGATTGAAGAGAGTATTCTTCGGTCTCCAGTGAGTATTGAGAAGATGGACATATTGGCTATTCAGAATACTTCTGCTGATACTTATTATAAGGCACTCGCTAATCTTAAAGGTGTAGATGTAGCTACTAGTAGTATCAATTTTCAAATAATAAATGCCAGAGGATTTGCTTCCACTGGAAACACAAGGTTCGTTCAGTTAATTGATGGAATGGATACTCAAGCACCTGCTTTGAATTTTCCTATAGGTAACCTTAATGGCCCTTCAGCTTTGGATGTTGAGAGTGTAGAAATGATTCCAGGAGCGTCTTCAGCCCTTTATGGCCCTAATGCTTTCAACGGAATTTTATTGATTAATAGCAAAAGTCCGTTTGATTACCAAGGACTTAGTGCAACTTATAAGACTGGTCTTAATCACGTCGATAACCCAAATGGAAGAGATCCAGCGCTTATGCATGATATGTCTATTAGATATGCAAAAGCATTTAATGACAAGTTCGCATTTAAGGTAAACTTCTCATACATGAAGGCCAATGATTGGGAGGGAAGTTCATCTGTTGACAGAAACGAGGCTTTAAGACCTGAAGGTTTTTCTTTCAATCCAGCAGCAGATCGTCTGCATTTTATGGGAGATGAAGCTTCTACTAACATTGGTTTTCTGGGTTTTGCTGCACAAGCAGCCTTTAAATCCGAAGCTGATGGATTGAATGAAGGCGGAGCAAATTACGACCCAAGCAATCCGGAAAATTCCGCGTACGGAGGTCTGAGAGCTATATTTAATGGAATTGGCGTTACGAGTTACTTGAGTGATATTCCTGGACATACTGTTGCACGTTCAGCATATACAGAGAAATCATTGATCAATTACAATGCAGAAAACATGAAGATCAATACAGGACTTTTTTATCGCCTTAATGATAAACTTGAATTGAGTTATATGTATAATGCTGGATTCGGTACTAGTATTTATACGGGAGCACAACGTTATGCACTTTCCAATTTTGGTATTCAGCAGCACCGATTACAGCTAAGGGGAAGTGATTTTTTCGTAAGGGCTTATGCCACTATTGAAGATTCAGGGGACTCATACATTACTGAGTTTTTAGGTAATACGGTAAATGGAAGTCATTCCGGAAATAGCGCTTGGTTTGCTACTTATACCGCCCAGTATCTGAAATATCTCAAGGATCAAGGCTTAAATCCAGGGGATATTAATGCTTTACCTTCCGAAGATGCAATTCCGATTCAAGAAGCAGCACATCAATTTGCAAGAAGTCAAGTAGATCTCACACGACCGGCAGAGGGTAGTATTGCTTTTAATAGGAATAAAGAAGTAGCATTGGATAAGGAAAAAGATGCACCATTCACCGTTCCTGATGGTCCTTACTTTGATGATAAATCCAAGATGTATCATGCGGAAACACAATATGATTTCACCCGACTATTAAATAATGCAGTTGAGCTTCAAGCAGGAGCAAGTTTCAGAACCTTTGACTTAAGGTCAGAAGGAACCATATTCCCTGATAAAAATGGAGGTATCCAGATTAGTGAATTTGGTGCTTACGTTCAAGCTGCAAAAACAATAGTTCCCGACGCATTGAAACTTTCGGGTTCATTGAGATTTGATAAGAATCAAAATTTTAATGGACAGGTGAACCCAAGACTCTCGGCAGTTTATACGGTTAAGAAGAATCATAATTTTAGGGTTTCGTTTCAAACAGGTTTTCGAAACCCAACCACACAGGGTCAATACATAGATTTGAACATTATTTCGGCCAGACTCTTAGGAGGCCTTGAAGAGAATTATCTGAAATATGCACTTACTGAAAATGGTTTCACAGGTGGTTCTGTGTTAGCATTTAGGGAGGCATATTTTAATGATCCTTCTGCTGGAATCGATGCATATTCAGATTTGTTAGTGCCAGTAACAGCGTTTGATCCTGTTAGACCAGAGAAGGTTAGGTCTATTGAATTTGGCTATAAGAGTTTAATTAAAAACAAGCTCCTTGTTGATGCGGTCTACTACTACAATGCATATTCTGACTTCATTACTCAAGTCAGAATACACAAAGCTTCGGGTGATGCGATTGCTGACCCAAGTGCCCTCCCATCATTATTAAGTAGCAGTGCAGACAACACTTTTCAGATTTACACCAACCTAGATGATAATGTTACCTCGCAGGGTGCCGCTTTAGGTTTGACATATGCCATCAATGGAGGATATACTCTTGGTGGAAATTATACTTGGAGTAAATTGATAGGTGGTTTTTCTGATAATGTTCTTTCAGAGTTCAACACGCCGGAGCACAAGTTTAATCTCAACTTTGGAAATAGGAAGTTGACTGATAACCTTGGGTTTAATGTTACTTACAGATGGCAGACTGATTTTGAATGGCAATCTTCGTTTGCTGTTGGGCAAGTAGAGGCATATAGTACGGTAGATGCACAGTTGTCTTATAAATTAGATGCGCTAAAGTCTGTGCTAAAACTGGGAGGATCAAATCTTTTGAATAAATATTATATTCAGAGTTTAGGAGGTCCAGATATAGGTGCTATTTATTATTTGTCAATCACCTTTGATCAATTGATGAATTAATCTCTCTTTAGATTTAATGTCATTTTTCATACCTTGATGCTCAGTCTATAAGATTGGGCATTTTTTATTTGGTTAACTCAAGAAATGGAACAAAACAAAATGAATGATATTTCCAATAAGGAAAGTTTGAAGGATCGGCTTCATACCATCGTATTTGGCACAGACACGCAAGCGGGGAAACTGTTTGATGTAGTGCTTTTAATAGCCATAATCTTGAGTATTATCGTTGTTATGTTTGAGAGCGTTAGTGAGGTGAAAAAGGATCATGAGGACTTTTTTTACGTTATTGAGTGGTCTTTCACTGTAATCTTCACAATAGAGTATCTACTCAGATTGTACATTACCGATAAACCTAAAAATTATGTTTTCAGCTTCTTTGGGTTAGTTGATTTAATTTCTCTTTTACCTACTTACATTAGTTTATTTGTAACTGGAGGGAGTTATCTGGTCGTTATCCGAGCAATAAGGCTATTGAGGGTCTTCCGAATACTCAAGTTGTCCAGATACTTAGAAGAGGCGGCAGTTCTTGCCACCGCACTTAAAGGTTCTAAAAGAAAAATTCTCATTTTTATGGGAGCCGTTTTTACATTAGTCATGATTACTGGCACTTTGATGTATTTAATTGAAGGAGGTGAGAATGGTTTCACAAGTATTCCTAAGAGTATTTATTGGGCAGTGGTAACGGTTACGACGGTGGGGTATGGTGATATCGCTCCACATACTATTATTGGTCAAGCTTTTGCAACATTGCTTATGCTGGCAGGGTATGCCATTATTGCAGTGCCGACTGGTATTATGACTTCAGAGATTAATAGAGCAGCTAAAGAAGACCAAGAGAAAAATGAGCGTATACTGATAAGTTGTTCTAGATGTAAAACAGAGAATTCTAATGATTCTAACTACTGTAAGAAATGCGGGGAGGCCATGGTATAACGAAAGCGATTATACTTATTAGAGATGGGGTAAAATTAGCAGAAAAAAAAACCTATGCCTTGAGGCATAGGTTTCGTACTTTATTATGGTTTTAAAATCCTAAGAAGGAGGTAACAATACTCCCGCTATTACATGAATCTGTCCATTTGAAGTAACCAACGAAGGACTAGCTGAAGAAGGAACAGCCACTTGAGCTTCTGGCGTGGTGTCGCCATTAGAATCGATGGCGATTCCTGTTAAGATTCCTCTTGCAGGATCCGTAGGTGCTTCTGCAGTTAACACTGTTAAAGTAGCGCCCAGAGCTGTAGTCATGGTTTTTCCTTGCACTAAAAGTGCCGGTCCTACTTCGTCAAGAACGACATGGTTCGCAATAATGCCATACCACTGCTCTGCCGTAAAGCTATCTGCTGTTAATTCTCCTGCTGCAAAAGTGGCATTTGAAGGTAAAAATGCAGTATGAGCGGTAGTTCCAGCTAATACACCTATAAGTGATGGGATTAAATCACTTGTCGCCGCGTGTTGCTCTGATTTAATCAGTGCCGAAGCTAGGGTACTGAAATCAGCTCCCAAAAGTACTGCCCCAGATGTTTTACCCAAATTTGGAGTTAAAGTTGCTCCTACAGATGGTGGAATCAATACAGAACCTATAGTATGAATTACGCCATTAGTTGCCTTGATATTAGCTTGTAAAACTACGATAGCAGCATTAGATGATCCTGTAAGCAAAGTACCATCATCATTAATGATAATAGATTCGCTTCCTTCACTTGCAGTAGCAACTTCCACACCTGCAGTCAAAGCAGAAGCTTCGTAGCGAGTAGTAGAAACGTGATAAGCAAGAACGTTCTTGATAATCAATGGATTGATTGATGTAATGTTTGAAGGAAAGCCAGGTGTTTGTAGCAATCCAATAAATGCATCATTAGTTGGAGCAAATACGGTGAAATCACCGTTTCCACCTAATAAACCAACTAAATCAGGATAAACGCTCAAATATTTGGCTAAAGAATCTAGCCCTGGAGTGGAAGTGGCGATCTCTACAATAGTCATTGTAGGAATAGGCTCTTCATCGTCCTCATCACAACTCGTTGTGAATAGTAGTCCAAAAACAACCGTTAGCATGGCTAAGGCTTTTAATGGATTGATTGTGTTTTTCATCATCTTCTTCAAATTTTGTTTAGTCGTGTAATTTAAGTGTTCTTATAACAACGTCAATATTGTTATGTTCATAAATTTAGGAATAAATTTAGTATGCGTGCATAACATTTTTATAATTCTGACTTGATTAAGTAAGAAAATTGCAACTAATGAAAGAGATATTCTTGGCAATTTGAATTTACTAGACTATTTAATTAGATTTATTGGGTGCAAATAAATCCAGATAAAGTGCAAAAGAGTAAAAGTTGGTTGCCTACCAATCATAAAGAACTGGTTGACAAATATCGCAAGATGTCAATACTTAAAATGAATGGTGAGATAAAGAATCATACGGTACAAGAAAGAACAGTTACGACTTTTAGCCTATCTGCTTTACCCAATGAACTTACTAAAAAGCAGAAATTGCATCTTCTAAAACGTACAATGTTTGGAGTGAAAAAGGAAGATTTAGGGAAACTTGAAAACCTGACTTTAGAAGATTCACTTGCTTTATTATTTACAAAAAGTACATTTCAACCTCCGTTAAACGATTATAATGATTCAGAGGAAGGTATTAGCGACCCTGATGTCGCATTTGGTGAGACATGGATAAATGCTGTCCACAGTGGAGATTTAGAAGGACTTAGGACAGTTTCTTTGAAATCTTGGCTTATTCGTAATATGATTAACCAGCCTACTAGTTTCGAGCAGAAGATGTTACTTTTTTGGCACAACCTTTTACCTATCAAAACTTGGGATGTCTTCTACGGAAAATTGAGCTTTTCTTATTTTGATATGCTGCATCAGCATACTTTTGGAAATTTCAAATCACTAATCCGGTCTTTGACTTTAGACAATGCGATGTTATTTTTTCTTAATGGAGCTTTTAATAATAAGGAGGCTCCTGACGAGAATTATGCAAGAGAACTTCAGGAGCTATTTTGTATTGGAAAGGGGCCGAACAGTAACTACACGGAAGGTGATGTAAGAGCCGCTGCAAAGGTGCTGACTGGCTGGACGGTTGATTGGGAAAAGATAGAACAAGTAGGAATCCCTGGATCGATTTTCTATCCTTCTTTACATGATACTTCTGATAAAGAGTTTTCTGCGTTTTATGGCAACAAAACTATCTCTGGGAGAGTAGGAGAAGCCGGTGCTGAAGAATTGGATGAGTTGCTCGATATGATCTTTGCTAATCAGGAGACAGCTCTTTACATCTGTAGGCGACTTTATCAGTTTTTCGTGTTTCCAGAAATTGATGCTAATACGGAGCAAAATATCATAGTTCCTCTAGCTGATATTTTTCGTGATAACAATTATGAAATCAAGCCAGTATTAGAAACGCTTCTGAGCAGTGATCATTTTTATGATGAATCAAATATTGGAGCTATGATTAAGCCACCAACGGATTTTTTGATAGGGTTATGGAGAACTCTGGAAATTGAAGGTGTAGATGTATCTGACTTAAGATTAGTTAATAGGCAGCATCAAAGCTTTTTATGGAATATGGCCAATTTCGGTTTAGAAGTAGGCGATCCTCCAAGTGTTGCAGGATGGCCGGCCTACTATCAAGCTCCATCTTTCGATAAGTATTGGGTTACCACTGATACGATAGCTGCAAGAGCTATTACAAGTGATTCGTTAATGTATTGGGGAATGTGGATCAGTAGCGAGCTGACAATTTCGGCGGATTTAGTGCGCTTTTTAGAGCACCTAGAGAACCCGGAAGATCCAAATAAAATGCTTGCTGAGTCCGCAGAATTATTGTTAGGTATAGGATTAGAAAAAAATGTACTTGATAGTATCAAGTCAATTTTACTTTCTGGTCAAGAAACAGATGCTTACTGGACCACTGCTTGGCTTGAGCTAATGCAAAATCCTGAAGACGAATCGTATCGAATGGTAGTAGAGTCTCGCCTGAAGGCTACCTTCCAGCACTTATTACAATTAGGAGAAGCTCAATTAATGTGAAACGACTATGAAAAGAAGATCATTTCTAAGACATCTTTCGCATTCTATGGCTGTGCCTGGAGTAGTTGGTGCGTTGGGATTTAAGATGCCTGAGAGTTCTTTAGAGGGCTTATTACGTATGGCTGCCGATCAAGGTAAAGTATTAGTAATGATATATTTAGATGGAGGGAATGACGGATTGAATACGGTTATTCCTTTGGATCAATTATCTGCGCTTAACAACGTTCGTCCTCATGTTATTCTTCCTGAAGAGAAGTTGCTTAAGTTATCCGATGCTGATGTTGGGCTTCATCCGTCGTTATCAGGTTTAAAATCTCTCTATGATGAAGATAGATTTCAGATCATACAGAATGTAGGATATCCAGAGCAGAACTATTCTCATTTCCGCTCCACAGATATTTGGATGAGTGCTTCCGATTCCAATCAATTGGTTAATTCTGGTTGGGGTGGTCGATTATTAAACGATCAATATCCTGGTTTTCCTGAAGAGTATCCTTCAGAAGATATGCCAGACCCTTTGGCTGTGGAGATTGGATTTGGTAATTCCTTAATCTTTCAAGGGCCACAATCTGCTATGGGAATGGTAATTAATGATCCTGATTTCTTCTATCAACTAGTTAATAATGAAGAGCAAGAAGCTCCAGAT
>CAYGPP010000135.1:0-11368 GCA_964351885.1 uncultured Marinoscillum sp. | reverse complement strand
ACCATAAATCCTCAGTCCTTCTTCCTCCTGAATCAAACCGAATTCCACCGTGAACCAATAAATCCTTGACAGCACTTCAATGGCATAGTCATTCCCAACGTATTCCAATCCTATCTTACTCAACTCCTCTAGGAAATTGACAAAAGAAGAGTTGGTGAGTAATGGCACATGGGCAAACACATCGTGGAACATATCTGGCTCCTCTAAATAGTCCAACTCTGCCATTTTCCTTAGCCAAGTGGTGGCAGGAAATCGCCGATTGGTCATCAGCTCAAAGAAGGTAAAATCAGGAACAATCCCCGGAACAACGGCTAATCTCCAGCCAGTAAGATTCATTAGAACATCGTTCATCTGGTCAAAATTCGGAATCTCTTCTCTGACGAAATTCACTTTTGACATGCCTTTCAAGTGTTCTTTGGAAGCGGCTAAAGGCAGATTCTCTATTTGACGATCATAGAGTACTCGCCAAACTTCGAAATCTTCAGGGGTGTAATGACCATAGATTTGTCTCATATCACTAAAACTTGGGGTGTAAGATTAATGTTCCCCAAAGTTAATGGTAAAACATGAGCTTGCTTCAAAAGCAAGTGTTAAGTCACAGAGCTAGCCCAAAGAATTTGACCCATCGCTAGTCATTAATTTCTACGACTTCTTACCCCACTTACTTTTCAGAAATGACAGCAAAAGCAAGCCTACACCTATTGCGGTCAAGCCATAGAGAGCGATTTGATTTATGAGTGCTGGCTCAGCAGGTGCCTGAGTAACCTCCTCTGCTGTTTGCGCCAAAACACTATTGGTCATGATAAACAAAACCAAAACAATTGCTATCAGTGATCTCATTATTCTCCTACTTTAGTCTGCGTTAGATAATACCTTATATGTAGGGTCTTCCAATACGTTGACATCTATTAGCGTATCTGCATTGGTAAGCAATGCCCTGCAATCAGGGCTTAAGTGCTTCAAATGCACTTTTTTTCCCAATTTTTGATACTTCTCGGTCAGCTTGTTTACAGCTTCTATCGCAGACATATCTACAATTCTACTTTCAAAAAAATCAAGAATGACTTCTTCTGGATCTTCTTGCGGTTCAAATTTTTCATTGAAAGCAGTAATGGATCCAAAGAATAATGGACCATAGATTTCATAATGCTTAATCCCTTCTTCATCAAATCGTTTTCGGACTCGAATCCTTTTGGCATTGTCCCAAGCAAATACTAATGCAGAAATAATCACACCTACTATGACCGCCAATGCAAGATTATGTAGGAAAATAGTAACCAAGGTCACCATGACCATCACGAAAATATCCGACTTAGGCATTTTATTAAAAGTTCTCAAGCTGGCCCATTCGAATGTTCCAATTGCCACCATGATCATCAGTCCCGTAAGTGCCGCTATTGGTAATTGCTCAATCAGTTCTGCACCGAACATAATGAATGAAAGCAACATCAATGACGCTACTATTCCAGAAAGTCTAGCTCTTGCTCCGTTAGAAATGTTGATCAAACTCTGACCGATCATCGCGCAACCGCCCATTCCTGAAAAGACTCCAGATAAAATATTGGCTGCACCCTGAGCCACTGCTTCCTTATTACCACGACCTCTAGTATCAGTAATCTCATCTACAATGTTCAGCGTAAGCAAACTCTCTATAAGACCTACTGCCGCCACAATGGATGCGTAGGGTAGAATCACCATCAAAGTCTCGAAAGAAAAAGGAACGTTAGGTAAGTGGAATGGAGGAAACCCTCCTGAAATAGAAGCTATATCTCCTACTGTCTTGGTATCAATTCCAAATCCAACTACGATACCAAAAACGGTCAAAATAGCTACCAATGAGGCTGGTATAGCTTTGCTCAATTTTGGTAAACCCCAAATAATTAGCATGGTAATCAACACCAAACCAATCATGGTGTAAAGCTGAGAACCCCCGAACCAATCACCAGAAATGTCTTTGAATGAATCCAATTGTGACATGAATATGATCACCGCCAAACCATTAACAAATCCGAAAATTACTGGATGAGGAACCAAACGCATCAACTTACCTAACCTCAATACTCCGGCTGTAACTTGCATAATCCCTGCTAAGACAACAGTGGCAAACACATACTCTACGCCGTGAGATTGAACCAAAGTGATAATTACCACTGCTACAGCTCCAGTTGCACCAGAGATCATTCCAGGACGGCCTCCTAGAATGGAGGTCACAAGCCCCATCATAAATGCAGCATATAAGCCAGTCAATGGTGACAAGCCAGCAATTAGTGCAAATGCCACTGCCTCAGGCACCAGTGCCAATGCTACGGTGAGACCTGAAAGCACCTCCGTTTTGTAATCTACTTTCTGTTTGAAATCGAATAAGTTGATATACTTCTTCATAGTCCTTTTTGAAACTCGTGATTTGATCGATGTGAATTCATCTATGGCTAATTGTGTCAAGCTTCTTCAGGTCTCAAAAAAAAGCCGGTGACAATTAGGCTGCAAAAAGAAGGTATTTTTTGATTAAAACATACCTTGAGTATGAATATCGTGAATCAATCACATCTGATGCATGCTAAATACTGATCATTCTCGTCCGTCATCAAGATCTCGACAGACATATTAACTTTTTCTGCGGCTTCAATCAATGTTGCCTGATCTGCATAAACCCAATCGAACCAGACACCTTTTTGGTCTTTATACTCATATTGGTATTTTACATCACCATAGTAGCCCGCAGGTTTCTCTAATCCATCCTCGTACAAATAGTTAATATCAGAAGAGTCAATCAAAATTTGTCCTCCCGGATTCAATAACTTTTTACAACGTTCTAAGAATGGTGCAATTCCTAATTTTGTACCAGCAAGCCCTAGTCCATTCATGAGCATCAAAAGTGTGTCGTATTGTTCTTGATGTACTTGGTAGTCTTCAAATAATACTTTCTTCACTCCTGAGTGTAGCATCACAAACACACACCCGGTGGAATTTTCCATAGCCGTCACATCTTTACCTCTGGCCTGAAGAATCAATGAATGTACTCCTGCGCCAGCTCCTAGGTCAAGAATCTTACCCTTACACTCGATCAATGCCAAATGCTCTAAAGTAGATAAGTCTTCTTCGTCTCGGAAGAATACCTCGATTGGCATATTTTCAGGGTCACCATAAGAATTGTGCAACGTAAGTGGGCTCAAATCCTTCTTAGTATAGAAGTTTTGAATCGCTTGTCCGTGAAGGTCTTTCAAAGTTTGAAATTTAGATTCAGAACAAATTTAGATGCTTGAGATTTGTCCTAACACTATCGCAACGCATAATTATACTTCCATCGAAATTGGGAAAGAGAGTTTAAATACTGCACCTACACCATTAGAGTAATCCAACCTTCCTCCTATTTGTTTTGAAAGCATTCTTACCAGCAATAAGCCAACTTGAGTTGAAGAGCCAACATCTATCGCATCAGGAATACCTGGTCCATTGTCAGTTATTTGCATCTCGATCAGATCGCCCGAAAGAGACCCACTGATACTTAAGACTAATTTCTTATCATCTTCTGTGGCATATTTCAGACTATTCGTAACGAGCTCGTTGATAATAATCCCAATTGACAGAATCTGACTAGTACTTACTTCTACCTCTGGTAAATCAACTTTTAACTCGATTTCTTGTCTTTCGGGGTATAGACTGATCACAGTTTCGACAAGATCCCGTACATAGCTAGAAAGCATGATGTGCTGGTGTGAATCAGTCCCTGTGAGCATTTCATAAAGAATCCTCATCGACTTCACCCTTCCCAAGGTATCATTCAGCGCCTTTACAATCTCAGGACTTGTATTATCACGGAGCTGCAGAAGCAGCAACCCTTCAATACTCATGATGTTATTTTTCACTCTATGATGGATTTCCTGCATTAGGATGGTCTTCTCATCCAACGATTTTCTCACTACGTTTTCAGCAGTTCTTTGATCTGTGATATCCACGAAAGTGATCGTTACCTCTATGATATCATTGAAATCATTCAAAACAGGTGCGCCATTTACCAGAGCCCATGTAATCTCACCACTTGCATCTTTGATAACTCCTATTACCAAATCATGCAAAACCATTTTAGATGCAATTATTCTATTGACGGGATACTCATCTAGAGGCAAGGCAACACTCTTATGATCAACAAATTTCCAATGAGGATCAAACGCTGTTTTGCCAGCCATTTGCTCTAGAGATAATCCTAATATTTCTGATGCTTTTGGATTATTAAGAAGGATTGAGGTGTCTGGAGCGTGAATCACAACGCCCGCCTGCAAATTGGCAAGGAGTCCTCTCCATCTTTTATCACTCTCAACTAGTCTGTGCTCTAATATATTATTTTGAATCGCATTTATGAGAGATTGAGACTTCAATGTCATACTAATGAAGCTTTCCAATAAAGGTCTATCCAAATTTTCAGCTACCAAGACATACGGTGAAATCTTTTCTCCTTTGGCTATGATGAAGGGATCGGCCTTCCGAATGACAAACAATATTCGAGATTTACTGATTGAATCGTATTCACTAAAAGATGTGAAATCAAATTCCTCATTCTCAATTTCAATAATGAGAATGGAAGTAGACCGATCCTTTAAAAACTGCTCTGCCCTAAATAGATCAGTAGCCGTGATCACAGTATAATCCAGCTGCGATAATAACTCCAAAAAAAATGAATCCTGCTCCTCAAAAGGATGAAAAAAAATGACTTTCAAAAGAATACTCGGTTTGATGCTAGAAGTATGGACTTTTCAACTAGTTGAAGCTAGCAAATGCAGTGTAACTGAGACAGGAAGAAGAAGTGAACAAGGGAATATTCAGTATGGTTGTGGATTAATCATGGACTCTGGTCAATAAACATTCATTTGGAGTACTACTAAATTACCGACAATGAATTCGGTCTTAGGTTTTCCAAAAAATGACACGGCCTTTATCATTATGACTTAAATTACACGTTTTAAAAGCGCCATCTTCCTCTTTGTCAAACTCCTAAGAATATGGCGCGAAAGTAAATACATTCACGCGGCAATAAAGAACAAGGTTATGAAAATAAATAGAACAACACTCTCTACACTTATGATCACCATGCTAGCTGGCCTCATTGCTTTGAGTTGCTCAAACTCTACTAAAGAGAAGAACGAAGACAAGGTTTCAGAGATAAAATCAAACTTCGAAAAAGAAAAGAAAGAAGCAGAGTTAAAATTGGAGGAGTTAAAACTGGACTTGGAGTCTAAGATTGATGAACTAGATGATAAGATCAAAAAAGCCACAGGTGATTCAAAAACCAAATTGGAAAAAATGAAAGATGGTTTGAAGGATAAATCTGAAGACGTAGAGCGGTCCCTGAGTAAAGTGAAAAATGCCACAGAGCAAGGATGGAACGACACCAAGGAAAAAGCGGAAGAGGCTCTGAAAGAAAGTAAGAAAACACTTAACGATTTGAAAAGTGAAATCAAATCGCTTTTCGAGTAGTAAAAAAAGCAAAAATTAATTATGAAAGGACGGCCGAATGGCTGTCCTTTTTTTGTGTTTTATCCACTCCATCAATTCAACCCGGATTATTCATTAGAAAAATAAATAATTGACGAAAATGCTGTTCCCAGCATTTTATCAGGGTTAACCGCTACGGCGGACCGTCCAGACATTGGAGAATCACCAAATAGGTATTTCATAAAATGCGTAACTGACTGATTTTCAAATCGTCTGATTATGCAATAGGTCTCTATTGCATAATTGCGATTCAATATTTAGAATAATTTTATTCACATAGGTAGTTAACTACCTATAATTTCATTTACTTTATGTAGTCAACTACTTAAATGACCATGAAAGACTTTGCTTTAGAACTAGGATACCTAGGATTTACCATGCGACTCAAGCGAATAAGTGATGCTATGATGCATGATGGCAAGAAAATGTATAAAGAATTGGGTGTTGACATTGAGCCCAATTGGTACGTGGTGTTCACGCTACTGAAAAGAGAAGGTGAACTCAGTGTGATGGAAATAGCTGAAAGGATTCAGTTGGCGCATCCATCTGTGATCACACTCACTAACAAAATGATAAAATCAGGCTATATAAAGTCTACTCAATGCAGCATTGATAACCGAAAACGCCTACTTACTCTATCGGAGAAAGCACTTACAAAAATGCCAGAATTAGAAGCTATTTGGAATGCCGGAGAAAACGCTGTAATCAAAGCCTTAGCGGGTACCAATATTATGGAATCACTCGCAATCATAGAAGAGCGATTTGGTGAAAAAGGATTCAAAGACAGGACATTGGAAGAACTAAGCAGCCATAATCATGAATAAATCAACAGAAACAATGCTTGTGCAAATAGTTGATTTCCAGAATCAATATGCTCCAGACTTCGCTAGGCTTAATTATGAATGGTTAGAAGCGCATTTTACCATAGAGCCACACGATAGAGAAATGCTCGATGCTCCCGTGTCGTACATTATCGATCAGGGTGGTCACATTCTATTTGCCCTAGTAGATAAGCAAATAGTGGGTACAGCCGCTCTCATCAAAGAAGACCATGAGACCTTTGAACTGGCCAAAATGGCTGTCACATCAAAGTATCAAGGCTACAAGATTGGACAACAGCTTATGGATTACGCCCTAGCTTATAGCAGAAATGCCGGTATGAAACGACTGGTATTGGAGTCTAATACCAAGCTACCAGCAGCACTCAACCTCTATATCAAGACAGGCTTCAAAGTCATCCCACTTCGAGAAGACTCGCCCTATTCACGTTGCAATATCCGAATGGAAATCAAGCTATGAGTAACTCAGGTTTCAATCATAGAGCCACAGTCATTTTGTGCTTCATGGCCATCTATCTGATCTGGGGAACAACCTACTATGTGATCGTATTGGGACTAGCTGGTTTCCCTCCTTTCCTAATGGCAGCTATTCGGTTCTTGATTGCTGGTATTCTCTTGGTCGGATATAGCATGCTGAAAGGCGAAGCATTTCCAACTCGCAGGTCACTGATCAAAAACAGTATTATAGGGTTAATAGTCTTGGCGGGAGGCCAAGGATCCTTGATCTGGGCAGAGCAATATATTGCTTCAGGTTATGCTTCTGTACTAGTGGCTACCATCCCTGTTTGGTTTGTGGTCATGGACAGAGCACACTGGAGGAGCTATTTCACTAATCCTTATATCATTGCTGGGCTAATATTGGGATTCGTAGGGATCATCCTCCTATTCAAGGATAAGCTCCATGAACCCATAAGTAGCGATTCAGCATATCTCTCTATTTTGGGTTCGATAGCTGTGATATTTGGAGCGGTTTGCTGGGTAGTCGGCACACTATATAATCGTTCTCGACCCGCTCCCGGCACGATGCACCAGAACCTTGGGTGGCAATTGATACTTGGTACTTTCTCTTGTTTTGTGATCAGTCTAATCATGGGTGAATACAATGATCCGAGATGGTTCTCAGCAGACATTAGCGCATGGTCTGCCGTTCTTTATCTCGCCATAGCTGGATCTATCATCGCATACATGGCATACACTTGGCTACTGAGCAAATTACCTTCCGCGATTGTTGGCACTTATGCCTATGTCAATCCCGTAGTGGCAGTTTTCCTTGGCTGGTTACTTGCTGCGGAGCAAATCTCCACTATGAGATTAGCGGGAATGTTGATAGTAGTGGTAAGTGCAATTTTGATTAATGTGAATCGAGTGAAGGTGGTGAAGTGATAATTATAGCCAACAAGGCACGCGCGACACGCATGCGGCAGATTGTGGCTCGATTTATTCAATAAAATCACCCAATGATTCGAACTCAACTCCTATTTCTTCTGAAAATATCTAGTTCTCCTATATTTGGCTATAAAAAGTGAACCCAAATAAAACCAGAAAGTATAATATGTATTGCATTGTTGATGTTAGTTATGTTCACCATCTATTAGACAATCACAAACTTCTCAGCGGCACTTCCTTTGTATGAAGCCCTTGGTTTGAGGTTGAGGGTCTGGAACATCTCCTTGTCCTGATCTACTTCTGGATTTGGTGTAGTGAGTAGTTCATCTCCTGCGAAGATTGAATTAGCACCTGCTAAGAAACAAAGCGCTTGCTCTTCTACTGACATTCTCACTCTTCCAGCTGATAATCTTACTTGTGCTCTTGGCATGATGATCCGGGCAGTAGCGATCATTCTGACCATATCCCAAACGGACACTTTTGGTTGATTCTCAAGCGGTGTACCTGGAACTGGCACGAGTGCATTTACAGGTACAGATTCTGGATGCTCTTCCATTGTAGCCAATGTATGAAGCATGCCTATTCTGTCCTCATTGGTTTCACCCAAGCCGATAATTCCGCCAGAGCAAACGCTGATGTCAGCTTTTCGGACATTATCAATCGTATCTAAGCGATCGTCGTACGTTCTTGTAGTAATGATTTCCTCGTAGTTTTCTTCTGATGTATCGAGATTATGGTTGTAGGCATACAAACCAGCATCCTTCAGTTTCTTAGCTTGCTCGGGAGTCAGCATTCCAAGTGTACAACAAACTTCCATACCAAGCGAATTAACACCCGAAACCATTTCGATTACCTTATCAAAATCACGGTTGTCTCTTACCTCTCTCCAAGCCGCACCCATGCAAAATCTTGTACTACCACTTTCCTGCGCTTTGATTGCTTTTTCCATCACAAAGTCTACGTCGAGAAGCTTATGAACTTTCACATCCGTATGATAACGAGCTGCTTGCGGACAATAAGAGCAATCCTCTGGACAGCCTCCAGTTTTGATGGATAGAAGCGTACATACCTGAACCTCTGATGGATCATTATTCTCCCTATGAACTGTCGCAGCTTCATAGATGAGCTCTAATACAGGTTTATCAAAAATCTCTTTAATCTCCTCTTTAGTCCAATCGTTTCTCATGCTTATTAAATCTTTAAAAAAATATATCGAAAGATAATCAGCCTTGGGTCATTGCCAAAGGCGAGGATCATTTAATGGTCAAATCTCCTGGAAGTCTCGCTTGAATTCCGTCAAGGTTTTGAAGTGTCTTGATTTGATCAATGTATGGCGAGACAACAGATAGTTCTTCTTGAAAAATCGAAATATTAGCCTCACTCAAATCAGTGATTAATTTTTCTAACAATGGCTTTTGCTTTGGATAATAACTTACTCGATAGTCCCCGAGTATTCCAGCTTTTTCAGCGGCAATTTTCACAGCATCATCAAATGATCCGAGCTGATCTACCAATCCTCGCTCCACGGCTTGTGTTCCACTCCAAACCCTACCTCCTGCGTGTTTCTTCAATTCTTCAACATCCATATCTCTACCCTGAGCCGCTTTAGTGACGAACGTCTCATAACCAGCCTCTACCCGTTTCTGAATAATATCCCTCTCAAATTGATTTAATGATCGAGTAACCGTCATGATATCGGAAAAGTCACCGGTAGAGACGGATTCATTGGTAATACCCAATTTATTTTCCATGAATTCCCCAAAGTTGAACATCATCCCGAAAATTCCTATTGAACCCGTAATCGTATTGGGCTGTGCAACAATGGTATCGCACGGCATAGCGATGAAGTAACCACCCGAAGCAGCTACATCTGACATAGAGGCGATGATTGGCTTCACCCCTTTAGTAAGCATGATTTCTCTCCAGATAATGTCAGATGCCGTAAGGCTGCCACCTGGAGAATTAATTCGTAGAACAATCGCTTTTACCGATCTACTTTCTCGTGCGTTTCGTATTTCCTTAGCGAACTGCTCACTCCCGATAGCCTCATCCACTTCACCCATCACGATATCGCCATTCGCAACGATCACCGCTATTTTATTGGCTGAATAATCACCGCCTTTGACTGCCTTGATGTATTTGTTAATTGAAATAAACTTGATCTCATCACCGGAATTATAGGCTAGTTCAGATTTGATCAGATTCATCATTTCATCTTCGTATGCCAACTTTGATACGAGACCATAAGTCACGGCATCCTTAGGCAAGCGTACTTTCATTTGATTCGAAGTTTCAGCTAACTCTTCTTTTGGGATATTCCTGGAGTCAGACACATTTGCGAGATAGGTATCATAAAGGGAAGATATCAGCTCAATCTTCTGAGTGCGATTCTCATCGCTCATAGTCTTGCGCACGTAAGGCTCTACAAAACTCTTAAACTCCCCTGCTCTGAAAATTTCAGGTTCAATATCTAGCTTATCAAATAACCCTTTGAAGAAAGTTACTCCTGCAGTAAGCCCGTTGAACTCCAGCGAACCTTCAGGATTCAGAAATATAGAGTCTGCAACTGAAGCCAAATAATAATCACCTTCTGTGAGGTATTCGCCATAAGCATGCACAAATTTTCCCGACTCCTTGAAGTCAATGATTGCATCTCTCAATTCTTGCAACGTGGCGTACCCAGCCATTGTAAATGTGGGCTGTAAGTATATTCCGCGAATGCGGTTGTCATACTTTGCCTCGCTGATTGCGTCAAGCATATCGAGCAAGCTCAATGGTACTTGTCCACCGAAGGCCTCCTGAAAAGGATCATCCACTGACAGCTCAGAGATACTCCCCGATAGATTGAGATGCAAAACGGATTCTGAAGCTACTTCAGGTACAGATTCTGCTGAACCAGCTATCCCTCCAAGAAGCATTATGAACAGAATTAAAAAAATAAAAAGCCCTAAAATAGTGGCCAATAGATTGCGCAGAAATGCCATGTTGTGTGTTTAATGCTATTATTTTACAAAAGTAAGAATACGGTCTCTTAAAGACTGTAATGGAGTCAAATAGTTTGATAGAATTGATGAAGGGAATATTTCTACTTTTAGGCACCAATATGGGTGATCGTCTGGTGAATCTTAATCAGGCGAAGGAGATGCTGGAAGCCAGCACACTAATTATTGTTGATTACTCTGCCGTATATGAGTCCGCACCTTGGGGAGATCCAGATCAAGGGAGTTTCCTCAATATTGTTTTACGAATAGACACGGTACTAGAGCCTGAAAAATTACTAGAGGTCTGCTTAGCTACAGAGGAGCAAATGGGGAGAAAGCGATTTAAGAAATGGGGAGAACGCATCATCGACATTGACATTCTTTATTACGACAATGTCATCATGGAATCGGAGGAACTAACTATTCCTCATCCGGGTATTCCTGTAAGAAAATTCACCTTAATGCCTTTGGCTGAATGCGGTCCGAATGAAGTCCATCCTATCCTAGGGAAAACTCAAACTGAGTTATTGGCTAACTGTCCTGATGATCTTGAGTGCTCCGCAACTGAATTGGAGTTAGAACTATGACCATAACTGAGGGTTTGATACTTATAGGTGTTGGGTTGCTCACGGGCGTGATAAATACGCTGGCAGGTGGAGGATCTCTCATCAC
>CAYGPP010000134.1:0-11376 GCA_964351885.1 uncultured Marinoscillum sp. | reverse complement strand
ACACATCATGGACCGGTAGTATACGACAAGAATTATATTCTTGAAAATGGCAAATCAAACTATTCAATGAAATGGATGGCGCATCAGCCCAGTAAATCCATTGATGCCATGAATCAAATGAACACGGCTAAGACTTATGAGGATTTTGAAAGTGCAATGTCTGATTTTCACGGACCACCTCAGAATGTACTATTTGCATCTAATTCCGGGGATATAGCCATCATCTTACCTGGTAAATTCCCCGTGAAATGGGAAGAACAAGGGAAGTTTCTAATGGATGGCTCAAAATCTAGCCATGAGTGGAAAGACTATATTCCTTATGAGCATGTGATGAGAGACAAAAATCCTGAAAGAGGTTTTTTAAGTTCCGCAAATCAACATCCGGTCACAGATGAATACCCCTATTATGTTTATGATCATCATTATGAATATTACAGAGGCCGTAGAATCAACGATCGCTTAAAGGAACTTTCCGACATCACGCCTAAGGATATGATGCGTCTACAAAATGATAATTTTAACTTTATGGCATCAGAGAGTTTACCAATGATGCTGGAAGCTATCGATAGTTTAGATTTTGATAAGAGTCAACTTGCCTATTACAACCAGTTATCTGATTGGGACTACTTCAATGATCCTGAAAATGTATCAGCTACATTGTATCAGCTCTGGTGGGATCATCTGTATAAGAACCTTTGGGATGAGTTTGATACGATTAGCGTTTCCATAACTAAACCCAATATATATGTATCAATCGACCACCTAAAGATTGACCAGACTTCTGAATTCACCGATATGCTGAATACTGAAAAGGTGGAAACTGCTAAGGATCTTATTCGTCTTTCATTTGCACAAGCCACAGATTCGTTGACATCTTGGAAATCTGAAAATGGTGATGATATTCAGTGGTATAAATTCAAAAAAACAGGTATTAAGCACATGCTCGGCATAAATCCATTTTCTGAAAGTGAAGTGAAAATTGGTGGTTACAAGAGTATTGTAAATGCCGCAAGTTCTGAACATGGACCGTCATGGAGAATGGTGGTTGAGCTCGATCCATCAGGCACTAAAGCTTGGGGAGTTTACCCTGGAAGTCAAACTGGAAATCCTGGAAGTCCTCTATATGGCCACCTTATCACTAAGTGGGCAGCTGGGGAATATTATGAATTACTTTTCGCAAAAGACTTAAGCAATTCTGAAAAGGTGATTTTCACTCAAACAGCCCAACCAAAATAATTATGAAGCTCTTATTCCGTATCATTCTAATTATATCATTGAGCTATCTCGCATCCCTTTACGGTCCTTGGTGGGTGCTTATCGCCGTTTCCTTCCTCGTGAGCTTTGGGTTATATGGCAATGGATTCAATGTCTTCATCTCCGGGTTTCTTGGAGGAGGAATCCTCTGGCTATGCTATGCGTGGTTTCTCGATTCGAGCACAAAGTCCATACTCTCTGAAAAGATCGTTCAACTGTTTCCTTTTGAAGACCCATTTATGTTGATTATAGCCACTGGGATAATCGGTGGATTAGCGGCAGCCTTAGGGGCAATCACAGGAAATTCATTTCGACTCCTATTCGTTAAGAAGCAAAATAAGGGTTTCTATAATTGATTAACCTGCTCAATGAGTACTCCTGATGCTACGATAGATACTTCACGCCTTGAAGCTGAAGGATTGAACTCCTCTCCCGCATCGTCTGCGTAGTGCTTGGCAATGTCCTCATCCAATTCTGAAACATTAGCTAGACCAGAGATAATCACGCTCTTACCTGAAGCATCTTTAGGAACAAAAAAACCATAGTCCTTGAAGGTAACTCGAATAGATCCACCATTCTCATCCCTCAATGTCATCCAACATCCTTTTGCCTGGCAAACATCTTCGATCTTAGCAACAACTTTAATTTCAGTGTTGGTAGTATCCAATTTGGTTAAAACCATCGCGATTGGCACTGCTCCATCTGAAACAATAGCTTCCCCAAAAGAATCCCACTGTTTTTCATCAGCACCACAAGAAGTCAAAAAGAAAAATACAGCCAAGAGTAGTGCTTTACTTAGGGCATTAGAGATTATAAGCTTCATGATCTATTGAGTTTATCAGTCTATAAGATTGTATGGTGTGAAATTGAAATGATGTCAAAGATATATCAATACTCAGTATGTCGATACCAAGAGCCATTTTTAAAAAGGCAAATACCATATCTCAACTTTCAATCATACTTACTTTCATATGCTGCACACTACTCTAATAATTACCTAACTAACTCCTCAGTTTTGTAAAACTCGTAATGTATGATTTTGATACATTCCACTTTAGTGGTATTTCTATAAGATCACATTTAAACCTATTTGATAATTGACCTAACTTGTAGTCTAAATATTCTAATCAGTCATTGAAGTGTTCAATTTAAGTCGTCGAAAATCCTTTGCTACGGGACTATTGCTACTCTTTCTCGTAGGGTGTCTATGTTTCTTTGGGCTATTCCGATATGGTAGCCAAATATCTCAAGATGTATTAAACAGACTCTTTCAAGAGAAGTCTGAGGGAAAATACTCGATGGAATATGACAAACTAGACATTTCCATTCTCTATAGTCGATTGGATATTCGGAACTTTAGAATTCGACCAAAGCTGAATAGTGATGAATCTCCAATAGACTCTACCCAGGCTCTTTATTACGTGACTATCCCTCAGCTGTCTATTGATTTGCATTCGATAGCTGACATCTATTTCCAAAAGACGCTCAGTTTTCAAAATATCGAAATTACTGATCCTACCATGAAAATGGAGCGCTTCAAGGAAGGAAAGAAAAAACAATCATTCTCATTAGAGGCTGGAGACCTTTACAAATTGATTGATGACTACCTACTGGAGTTTTCTTTGGATAGCTTAAAAATCAATAATGCTGCTCTAGGCTATCAGTCCAAAATTCCAACAAAGGAATTGAAAGTATTGCTTGACAATATCTTCTTTACACTACAAAATTTTGCCATTGATCAAACGTCTCAAAATGGACAATTTCTCTTTTCTGGTGGCTTCAGCCTGCACCTTACCAATCAGCACTTTCTACTTTCAGATAGTCTTCATTACTCGTCATTCGAAAGGCTTTCTTTATCTACCGCTCAAAGTAAAATCTTCGTAAAAAACTTAGAGGTGAAGCAGCGTAACGACAAAACCTATTCTCAAAAGTCTGGACTAAATAGATATGACATTGATATTCCAGAAATCACACTCGAAGGAGTGAATTTTGCAGAAGCCTATGAGAATAATGCCTTGTTGCTCCAAAAAGTAATAATTAAACAACCAGATTTTAATATCCGGCAAAAGAATCAGGCAGCTAAGGGGAGTGCAAATGATATACCTAATCTTATATCCCACTTGTTCAATGAAATAGATGTTGAGCAAATGATAATAGAAAAGGCTAACAGCTCATTTCAAGTTGATTATGGTGATCAAAACCAAGCTTTTCGATTCATAAACTCAAATCTTCTAATAGAGGGATTTCGACTGGATTCTAATTATATAAATAATACTGCCAGCACAAAGTTGTTTGATAACATCTCCCTCAACTCTGATCAAAATGAATTCGTATTTCGCGATAGTAGTCATTCTGTAAGTTTTGATCAATTAAGGTTTTCAAGTGTGGATTCCACCTTCTCTTTTGAACGTTTTTCCATCGCACCCATTCACACAGCTATTGGACAAAATCGTATTGAATCGAATATAAAGTCCTTAGAGATAAAAGGCTTTGATATGAAGAGTCTTTTGATGAATAAAAAAATCAGTCTTAAATCCCTAACGGTTAGTGATCCGATGATTGATCTACAGTTAAAAGTAAATCCTTCTCAGTCTAGTTCAAGCTCAACGTGGTTCAACACTTTCAAATTAGATGAATTCAATATAAAAAATGGATTAATCATTGTTCAAAGTGACAGCTTTTCGTTTAACGCATCAGATATAAACACCGTCGTTAATCGCATTAACTGGAAACCGCAAGCATCACAAAAGCTTCTCCAAATTCTCGCGTTGGGTGAATTTAATTCTAAAAATTCTCATTTCAGGAACAAAGATCTGGATTTGAGAATTAACCAAATTTCCGCTAGTGACAGATGGCAAAAGATCAAGTTGCAAAGTATTGTTGGTCAGGTCAATAACCAGCCATTTCCCGTAACATCAGATGGATTAACGTTGACGGGGTTGGACATATTCTCCCTTCTAACAAAGGAAAAAATACACTTTGATGAGCTTTTGGTCGATCAGCCAGCAGTCAAGTTGGTTCAGTCAGATTCTAACAATTCAAATTTCAATAAAAGTCTTCATAAGGTCAGTTTCAATAAGATAGGATTGAACAAAGCGAATATTACGCTATTCAAACCAGACATGACTCCAATTACCGAAATAATGGGTTTTTCTAGCTCCATTACTCACTTCAGGTATGACTCTTTAGTCAATGAATATTTTGCAGATCCATCAATAAGGATTGATTCGGTAAACTTTGGTTTATCCAAAATCAAGCATCATGTCACATTGGAAAAAATAGATATTAATGCACTCGAGAGTTCTTTGTCAATCAACAAAATAAAAGTAATTCCAAATGAAGATGCCATGAATATGATTACTATTAATGGAGATTCTCTGGATTTATTTGGTATAAATATTCATGAATTAATTAATAATCAGCATTTAATATTTGACATTGGAAAAATTTCTAATACTTCATTTGATTTTGCATTACTAGAATCAGATACTGCGAAAGAAATTAATGTCCCCATTGTCTTTCGTAAATTCAATTTTTCGAATAATCAGTTGAGTTTTCAAAATAAATCAGGACTTGCTATTCAGTCAGATTTTAATCTGACTATTTCAGATTTTGATCAGAAAAGTGATGCCCCCCTCCTTGCTAAGAGTTATCAAATTGATGGAAGTTCATTAACAGTAAACACAATTGCCTTAGATGAACCCGTTTCGATTGGCAAGTATAATATTAATTCAGATTCAGGAAATTGGTCATTGACAGACGTCAAAATATCCAAACGGAATTCCTTTGTTGCATTACTACCACAAGTAGAACTGAAAGCATTTATCCTTGATTCTTTGATCCAAAGTAGATCTCTCAGTTTAGATACAGTGTTGATTTTCAATCCAGTAGTGAGCATCACGCAAGATTCAACCCAAAAAGATTCGAGCACGAGTAAGTTCATCAATGCCAACATAAAGTACTTGCATGTTGATAATGCTGATATCAAAATCAAGCTTCACTCTGGGAAGCCTTCTGATACATTGAAGTTGAATAATTTCAATTTCTCTCTAGATCAATTGGATTACAAATCTGATTTAAAAAATTCTCCACTTGAAATTGTTGAAAACTTCCGTTTTGATGGAGCTGACTTTGCGTATGAGTTGCCTGGTGAAATGTTTACCCTTCGCACCAAACATTACGCTTTTAATAGTACGTTGAGTCATCTCAACCTGAAAAGATTCAGGATAGAGCCGAAATATAACAGAGGTGAATTTCAACGACAACTTACCTATCAAGCTGATTGGATAGATGCTGAAATTCAGCAATTAGATGTTTATGAGATTTCTTTGGAGGCTCTGATGAATGGTGATATTGATATTGGTACTATTAGTATGAATCGTCTGAACTTGGATACCCATAGAGACAAACGACTTCCATTGGAGGAGAATATCTACAAATCTCTCCCTCAAAAAGCATTGAAGTCATTGGCTACATCGATAAAAATTGACACTGTCAAATTCGACAGATCGTTTATTTCGCATTCTGAGTTTTCAGAAGAGGGAACTAGCCCTGGTGTAATTTTCTTTAGAAATCTGGATGGTATGATCACCAACATTACTAATGATTCAGCTGCGATCAGTCAGAATCCTAAAATGACGGTTTACGTTGCAGGCACCATCATGAATACTGGGAATATCATGATCCAATCTATTTTTGATTATCAGGATAGTTTAGATCGATTTACACTTAGAGGCACTGTGGGTGAAATGGAACTCCCAGAATTAAATAGATTTCTAGAAAATACCGCTTCGGTAAGGATAAGGGATGGTCTTAATAAATCCCTAAGCTTTGCTTTTGAAGGAAATGAGGAATATGCACTTGGCGAAATGACCTTTTATTATCGTAATTTAAAAATTAGCGTACTTGACGCTGATACACACCAACGCAAAGGTCATGGTGCGTCAATCAAATCCTTTTTCGCTAATACATTTGTTGTGAATTCTAAAAATCCTCGTTTTCTGTTCGTGAGAGATGGAGACATCTATATGGAGCGCGACAAAGAAAAGTCTGTGTTCAGTTATTGGGGCAAATCTTTGGTAAGTGGTTTGGTCAGTAGTATTGGTGCGAAAAATAACAAAAAGAAGATCAAAGCTCTTGCAAATAAGGTCAAGCAAGGACTTAATTTGTCCAAAGAAGAATAGATTTAAAGAGCTAAAGCACATCGCTCAGTTCAGGTATTTTATTGAATATTGCGCGAGCAAAAGGGCATAATGGAATAATCGAAATCTCCTTCGAACGTGCGAATTGTACAGCCTTGATGACCATTTGTTTTCCTGCTCCAGTTCCCCGCAATGAATCCGAAACCTCGGTATGATCAATGATTATCCTGTCAGTACCTGCCCATGAGTAGGTCATTTCAGCAACCCTCTTACCTGTTTCGCCCTTAATATAAAAGGCTCCCTTAGTATCTGTATTTTGTTGATGGATCTCCATATCAGCTTTCTGTTGGATTGAAATTTATAAGGTAATCAGGCAGTTCAATAGCTTCTTTGCTCATGGGATCTTTCTCTGGAGTGCCATGAGTTAAATTCACAGGGATAACCCCACACCACATATCCTCAATAGAGGTATCTACACCAACGCCTCCTTGACGCTGCTTTAAAGAGGCCTTCGAGGTATCAAGTTCCAGCACATCGGTGATGGACAGCTCGTCCTCACTGGGTGACTTTAGGTCAGCCATCCTGCCGGGAATATACTTATCTGTAAATACTTCAAGGATAATTCGCTTCTCTTCACTATTCGTGATCGCTGTAACCTTTGAAAACAGAATTACAGATCTATAATTAACCGAATGATTGAAAGCTGTAGGTGCTAGAATGAGGCCATCATAAAGCATTACTGAGAGGCTCACCTCTCCTGCGTCAATCAGACTCTTAAGGAAATGACTCTTAGAAGAACCATGAATATAAAGCTTGTCACCAATTCTACAGAAGCCTGTTGGTATTTGTAGTGGCAACTCATCTTTGATGTAAGCTATGGTACAAAATCTTGCTTCCTCTAGGACTGCATTGATTTTGTCTGCTTCCCTAGAGATGCGATTAGGATATCTTGAAGATTTCAAGGATTGATTCATTAGACAATATCAATGGTTTCTTTCTAAAAAACCAATCCTCGAGACAATCTAACTAGACCTTACTCCGATATAACTATACCCCATGAAACTGAGATATCTGTCTCGCCATCCTGTGCCCCCGAAGTTGCTGTCTTTACACCTGGCTGATGCTTGAGAACTAGCTCAAAACTGCCACTACCTGCCTCACCTGTGATCCAAGAGGTAATCAGCCCAATCTCTATTCCACTAGCATCCTCATCTATATAATTCAATGGATCAGCTCTATTATCAATATTCCCATTACCTAAGGGGCTCGAAAAGAGGTCTAACGTAAAAGCATAAAAGAGCATATGTTCCTCACCTTCTTCCTCGACTTCCTCAGTGATATCTTCACCAGAAATTGAATTCTCAAACGATACGAACAATTCGTAAGAAGTATTAGGTAATAATCTGATGGAGTCTGAGTAGACCAAATCTCCTGGACCTTCACCATCAGCATCGATTGCTGTCACAACTACTGGATTCCCATCAACCGGTGAAAAAATCAACTCAATTTTATTGATGAATTCCTCATCATTAAATTCCTCTGGTGCATCGTCATCACACGAACTAAAGGTCACCAAGCACAAAGCAAGTAGAAATAATATCAGAGTATTAATTTTCATTCTATTCATCGTTTTTTTTTGCAATGTTATACCAGATATTTCATTTATGCAACAGTGTTGCATAAATGAAATATTAAATTCTATACGATAAGGTCAAAATCAAATTGCGACCTAAGTTATCTGAGTAATACCTAAAGCGGTCTGTATTCATTCTGTATCTGGCATTCAATAGGTTTTTCACTTGAATACTCCATGAAAACGAATCTTTCGAAGCCCTCCAAAACACATCCCCAATCAGGTATCCAGGTGGGGCTTGTATAAAATCGAAATTACTGGGATCGTCAGCAAAAAGATTCACATCAGCCACCTGAGCATCTAAAATCTCTTCGATCGAGATCACTCTCGGACTTCTAAACTGCCTGAAACTATAGCTAAAATCTACACCGAATCTAGATTGATTGAAGACGCTTTGTCTATCAGAATACACCAAGCCTACTTTCAACAATAACGGAGGAATTTCAACGAAAAAGTCATTGTACTCCGTGTCATTAGCCATCACATAACTCAGCTCGTAGTTTGATCTAATATTAGGGCTGTGGTTCAATCGAAGGACTGCATCTACCCCTGTGAAAATGGCATTAGTCTGTTCGTAAGTAAAAAACGGAAACGCTCCTCTAATACTATTGGTGATACCCGATGGTCTAGAGTAAATGAAATTTTGAATCCAATTCACATACCCTGTTACATCCCAATGATAACTCTGATTACTCTTACTAAGGTTATTGACCCATTTAAGTCCAACCTCTGACTTTGCAGGTCGATCACCGTTTGTTAGAATTTGATTTACATCGATTTGTCCGTCAACATCATAAGAATACCTCCAAAGTCCATAAGAGACCGAGGCATCGTGGGTACCGAAGCTATAAAGCTCTGATACCGAAGGTGGTCTCCAGCCTAATCCAATATTAGAGGAAAACGTAGGTTTTGATTCCGAGTCAATCATCAAGCCCAACGAACCGGTAAGCTGAGAGTATTCAAGTTCATCATTGAACAAATCGTTGGTTTGTGATCTGCCTCTGACATTAATATGCTGATAATCATAACGGACTCCCCATTCCACAGTGAGTTGGTCTCTTTTCCAATGCTCAATCCAAAAGAGTCCTAACCGATTGAGATTAAAATTAGGGAGAAAAGGAGCTGTATTTGTACCCGGTTGGTTGTCGTTATTCTGATAAGCATATTGTAATCCTACTACGCCATCAAAACCTCTGAATGCATTATGATTCCAGTCAAAATCTAAATTATGGCTTACTAATTCCAAATCAATTGAAGGTCGCTGGTTATTGGTTCCTCGCCGTACATCGTACTCTTGGCGAGTATTAGTTTGTAAACTGTATTGCATAGAAACATCCTGATTATCTAAGAGATAAATACCCCTTACCTTCAAAATCTGATGATTGGTAACTTGTCGTGGATTATTTATCTCATAAGAAAATCCCTGTGTGTTATTGGGTACCTCGGCGAGAATAGCTTGATTCAAATCTTCCAAACTACCATTAACCGAACCACGAAGTATACCCAACTCCTGCGATACGCTGGAGAAAGAACCGATCAAGTCAAATTGATTTTTGTGAAACTTAATTGCTCCAGAATAGCTATTTTCCTTTTTACCTGTATTTGAAAGAATATAGTCGGGAGTTGATAAATCACCCTGATTAAGGAGAGATCCTCTAAAGTCCAAAACCAAATGTTCCCAACCTTGTTGCATCGTCAAGTTCGATGAACCAGACTTTCCATTTGTTGCTCCCACCATTGCTACCTCTAGTCCAAATCCAGAGGATAAATCTGGAAGTTCGGTATCGATCAAAACAACCCCTCCCAGCGCCTCTGGACCATACCGAACCGTACCCGCTCCTTTGAGGACTTGAATTGAACTAGCTAATGTGGGATCTATTTCTGGTGCATGGCCTCCTCCCCAACCTTGGTACTCATGCCTTACACCATTGTTAATAATTAAGACCCTATTGGAATGAAGTCCATGAACGATTGGCTTAGACACATTTTGGCCTGTACTCAAGAGAGAAATTCCGGAAATCTGACCAGCTAATTCCGCAAATGAACCATTTTTGGAATTCTCGAATGCTTCCCAATCTAACCTTTCAATGGTAATTGTATTCAAGTAGGAAGGGTTATAAGCTCCCTCCACCACGATACTTTCAAGCATTTGATCATCTCTGGCGAGAAGAATTGTTGGGTTATCGTGGTAACTGTCATGATGGTGCACTTTGGTTTTATAACCAATATGCGACACGCTAAATTCGTATTCATCCTGACACAACTCTTGAATCTGAAATTCACCATTTTCATTAGTCACCGTTCCCTTTTGATACGCAAGAATAGTAACTGTCGCAAACGGAATTGGTTCTTTCGAATCAATATCCAGAATTGTTCCCTCTAAAACGAAATTGCACGAATCTACACTTTGACTTACCGCCAATTGAAGTGCTAATAACATAAGAAGAATAAAGGCTTTAAATCTTTTCACAATCACGACAAGACCCAGTAAGGATAAGGTTAGATTCTTCTACTTTATAGCCAGGAAGGCTGATCTGTGGAATACTTTGATCGATACATTCTATCATGCCACACCTAGAGCACTTGAAATGAATATGGTCATGATGATGCGCATGAGCATCACAGCTATCTTGACAAAGACCGTAAGTCACGTGCCCACTATCGTCCGGAATTTTATGTAAGACTCCTTTTTCTTCAAATGAACCAAGTGTTCGGTAAAGAGTCACTCTGTCACTTTTGGAGAACTCTTTCTCTAATTCTTTGAATGAGAGTGCTTTTTTTCTCCTTACAAAAAATGAAAGCACCTCTACCCTTACCTCCGTGATGCGCAGTTTATGCTGATGTAAAACTGCCTTAATTGATACTTGATCCATTGCCCCCTAAAATTACTGTAAATGCAATTCTGTTGCAATAAGAAATCATTATTTAGTAATGGAACGGCTTGATAATATGCGTTTGATATTTCTCAGAGGGTTTTACTTCTTCATCGCTCTGTTGAATCACCTGGTTCAGTTTTACTGAAGAATAGTCAGGAGTTAGAACTTTATAAGGCGTGCATGAATTGAAAAAAATGAAAGAACAAATAGTAATGGCTATTAAAAAGTATTTGGGTTCTAAAATCCACCGCTGGTTTCTATCCATATAATATGATAATTTGAATATTTTCTTATACTTTATCAATACTTACCAAGGTCAATAGGTAACCCTTAAATAAGAATTATTTCTCTACTCATTTTTTTTTCAGCAGTTCTTTTTCAGGAAATAAAAAAATCTATATTTGCACTCCGTTTCGGAGCTGACAAAGCAAAAAATGGAAAACTAGTTCGGGGCGTGGCTCAGTCCGGTTAG
>CAYGPP010000133.1:0-11392 GCA_964351885.1 uncultured Marinoscillum sp. | reverse complement strand
CCCCGACCCCCTCGGTGTAAACGAGGTGCTCTGAACCAACTGAGCTAAGCGCCCGTTTTTAAAAGCATTTGAGATTCCCCTCAAAAACGGATTGCAAATCTAGTAGAGTTTGGAAGCATTGCAAGAAGATTGATTCAAATATTTCAAAAAAATCAACTTACCGCTACAGCTAAATAATCATTGAACGGTTTCATCAATTGAAATGACTCCAAAACCTCCTTTACATAGCTATCCTTCATCGCTTTGCTGTTAGCTACATGATGCATAACCGTGAAACTCTTAAGCTTCAAAAACTCAATATTCGGATGATCTTTAGGATAGCCCTTAGGAGCGAGCTTTAGTTTTTCTCCTCGGATAGCTCCATAAGTATCAACAAATGACGGATCACTCACAATCCTTTTGAGTTCCTCAGGATTGTAATCCACTTCCTGACGGATTTTTTTCAGAGTTTCCGCTTCGGGCATATAGATTCCTCCACCTATGAAATGTGAACCAGGCTGAAAATGCACGTAATAAGCTGGGTTGCCAGATTTCTTACCGCCTTCAGAGATAGCCGCTCCAAAATTCGTTTTATATGGTCGTTTATCATTGCTAAATCTGATGTCTCTATTAATTCTGAAAATAGTGTCTTTCGGTCGTAGCTCAGACACATTAGGATCAATGACCTTCAGCCCATCTAATAACTCCTCCACAAAGGCGATGAACTCTTGCCTACACTCTTGATACCAATCGCGATTGGCATCCATCCACTCCTTGGAGTTATTCTTTTCAAGTTCTGATAAGAATTTGTGACTGTTGCTTAGATTCATCTCTTTTCAAATATTCGTTCACTAATTTTTTCTAGTCGCATACTTCTTGATCCCTTGATCAAAATAGTGCCCTGCTTGACTGGGTTGCTAGTCAGATAATCAATGACTCCATCAGCAGTCTCAAACCAACTAGCTCCTTCCACTTCTTGAGCAGCGTGACGCATGTTTTCTCCAATAAAAACAGCCGATTTGACACCCATCATATTTACACTTCTACCTATTTTCTGGTGTTTGAATTTGGCGTCTTCCACTTCCTTCATGTCCGCAAGGATCACGTGCGTATCTCCTTTTATTTGTTTGAGATTCTCCAGAGCAGCAGCCATGGAAGTAGGGTTCGCATTGTAGCAGTCCAATATAACCTGAACCGCTCCACAGTCAATAACCTGTGATCGCTGATTACTCGGAACATAGGAAGTGATAGCATCTAAGATGTCAAAATCTGGCACATCAAATGCCCTCCCTACCGCAACTGCAGCTGCGATATTAGCAAAGTTGTAAGCTCCGATTAAGCTGGTTTTGACGGTTTGATACCCAATTGCTATCGTCAAATAAGGGTCTGCACTCACCAATTTCAAATCTTCGGAGGGGTATAGAATAGCATCCTTAAACCGCTTGGACATATTCTTTAGTCGCTCATCTGCCATATTGATAAAAGGCGTTCCTCCTGTTTTTCTTAGGTGATCAAAAAGCTCTGATTTCCCACGAAGCACTCCCTCTATTCCTCCAAAGGTTTCCGTATGTGCTTCGCCAATATTGGTAATCAAACCGTAATTAGGCTTGGCATATTCACAGAGTTCGGCAATATCCCCCACATGATTCGCTCCCATCTCAATGATTGCTATTTCTACCTGTGGGTGAATATGCAGCAACGTCAAAGGCACACCCAGGTGATTGTTGTAGTTTCCTGCCGTAGCATGTGTAATGTACTTCTTTTGCAAAACCAGATTAATGATCTCTTTGGTAGTCGTTTTGCCATTGGATCCAGTCAGACCTAACACTTTTCTTTTGAACCTTGAGCGATGAAAAATTGACAAATCTTGCAATGCGCTCATGCCATTTTCCGCAAGGATGTATCGGTCATCCAATACATATTCGGGATCATCTACAACTGCGAAATTTGCGCCGAGTTCTAGCGCTTTCGGTGCGAATTTATTCGCGTTGAAATTAGGACCTTGAATGGCAAAAAAGAGATTGCCCGGCTCAAGTGTTCTGGTATCAATTGACACACCATCACTTTGCAAAAATTTAGAGTATAGATATTCAATAAAATTTTCCATCATTACAAATATATTCAGCCAATGGTCATGTCCGACAAAAACCGATTATTCCTCCTCATAGAATACTTTCAAAATGCTCACGCCTATGACTTCAATAATCCGATAGAAGAAATGATCACCGCTAACAAGCAAGACGAAGATACGCTCATCATTCTGGACAATTTTTCCAATGAAATGACAACCAGCCAAGTAAAAAGTTTGATTGATAATGCTAGCCAACTAGTAGTAGTCAACTATTTCAAAGAAGAAGTAGAGTCATTAGGGAGGGCCAGTTCCATATTGAACAGCTTGATTCGAAAACAACCAATTTTCTTTAGTAACCAAGAAATGAAAGCATTGAATCCCATGATGACTATGACCAAAGGTCAGTATTTCGAAAGTGAAAAAGATTTAAAACCGCTTCTATTCGATTGAGAATTGATCAGAATCCTTTTGGAATGGAAATCGCTCACGAAAAGTCATCAAATCCTCTTTTGATAAAGTGGTCTGCAGAACACGCCCACTATCAGCATAAACCATCTGCTCCCCCATGAAATCATAAACAGAAGAGTGACCAACATATTCCATCCCTGATCCATCAACACCTATTCTATTTACTCCGATAGCGTAAGCCATATTTTCGATAGCCCTCGCGGATAACAAAGTATCCCAAGCATTGACTCGTGGCTTAGGCCAGTTAGCTACGTAGACCAAAGCGTCATATTCGAACAGAGAGGACTCATTCCTTCGAGATCTTGCCCACACCGGAAATCTTAAGTCGTAACAAATCATAGGTACGATTCGCCATCCTTTTACCTCTACAATGGTTCGTGTATTCCCTGCAGTGAAATCCTGACCTTCTCCTCCTAGGCCGAACAAATGTCTCTTATCATAAAAATCATGACTCCCATCAGGATGAACGCAATAAAGTCTGTTAAAAAAAGCTCCTCCTTCCTTGACCATGTAGCTACCTATAATACTTGCAGAAGTCTGCTGAGCTTGCTGCTTCATCCATCGAAAAGTAGTTGTTCCAATGACTTCTGCAAGCTCTTTGACATGCATGGAAAACCCAGTGGTGAACATCTCTGGAAGCACAATCAAATCTACCTCTCCATCAATTTGCCATATTTTCTCTTCGAACATGGCCAGATTAGCTCCGGGACTCTCCCAATAGAGGTCAGACTGAATCAATGCTACCCGAAGCTCAGGGATCATCGCTTGGCCGGAATTTTTACTCGATATTCAGCATCTACTTTACCCTTGCTTATATTCGCTAGTTTGCCTTTTATGAGACGCTTTTTGAAAGATGAAATATGGTCCGTGAACAGTATACCATCTATATGGTCATACTCATGCTGAATTACACGAGCATGTATATCATCAAACTCCTCAATATGCTCTACCCAATTTTCATCGTAGTATTTCAACTTCACAACCTCATTTCTTCTCACATCCTCCCGGATATTTGGGATACTCAAGCACCCTTCTTCGAAAACCCACGGCTCACCTGATTCCTCTAATATCTTTGCATTGATGAAAGCTCTTCTTATCCCTACTTCTCCATCGTCCATCATGGGATTATCATCCATCACGAAAAGCCTGACTGACTTACCTATCTGAGGAGCAGCCAAACCAACGCCTGAAGCTGCCTGCATGGTCTCAAACATATCACTAATCAATTCAGTGATGTCAGTTCCCACAGGAATATCCTTTGCTTTTTTCTTGAGCACCATATCTCCGTAAAGCACAATTGGGTAAATCATATTTTTGATTCTAAATAAGATTGTAAAATGATGGCAGCACTGACTTTATCTATGTTGCCCGTTTTCTTCAGTCGATCTTTCTTCTTGCTGCCTCCAGCTATCATGGCATCCAAAGCCATTTTAGAAGTAAACCGTTCGTCATGCAAAAGTAATGGCTTGTTTGGAAAAAGTTTTCTGAATCGATTGACAGTTGCTTCTACCAAAGGTGTGGCATCAGTTGCCGTACCGTCAGTGTTCTTTGGCATACCGATAACCACTTCTGTGACGTCTTCTTTTTCAAAATAACCCATCAGGAAATCCATCAATGTATGCGATGGCACTGTATCTAAAGGAGAGGCAATTATTCCAAGAGGATCAGTCACAGCTATACCGGTTCGCTTTGATCCGTAATCCAATGCTACAATTCTGGGCATATCCGTTTTGTTAACAAATTATACAATGAAAGCAAGCGCCAAAAAGCTGGAATAAGTCAGCTTGTTTTCAAAACTTTAAGCAAAGATATTGATTCAATAAAAACCGCTTGTCAATTGTTCAAAAACGTTTTTATAACCAATGCGTTAATTTGGCAGCAAGACTTGTAATTTTAAAGCAAACGAAGAATCATTTTGAGTAACGAGAAAAACAGTAAAAGTGCAATCCGATTGCCCTTATACGTAGGTATTGCCATTTCATTAGGAATATTCATTGGTGCGAACATGGCCGGTGATGGTAGTAATACCTCTGACAACCTATTCAATAGTGTCGCAAAATTCCGACAAGTCATCACATTGATACAGAACGACTATGTAGATGAAGTCTCCACAGACGAGCTAGCTGAAACGGCTATTGAAGAGATGCTCAAAAAGCTTGACCCACATTCTGTCTATATCCCAAAGGAAGAATTGGAGTACTCCAACTCACAGCTACAAGGAAATTTTGAAGGCATAGGGGTTGAATTCAATATTTTCAAAGACACAATTTATGTGGTTTCTCCATTGAGTGGAGGGCCTTCAGAGACTTTGGGGATAATGCCTGGAGACAAAATAGTTAGCGTAGATAAAGAAACTGTAGCAGGAGTAGGCATCACCAATCGTGGAGTGATAGATCGACTCAGAGGTGAGCGCGGTTCAAAAGTTGTGGTGGAAATATTACGAAAAGGAGATAAAAATCTGCTAGAATATGAAATCACAAGAGACGTAATTCCTCAATTCTCAGTGGACGTGTCTTATATGGTCAATGATGAAATAGGATACATCAAAGTGAGCAGATTTGCAACAACCACCTATATGGAGTTCAAAGAGGCACTCAATGTCTTGAATGAAAAAGGAATGAAAAAACTCATCCTAGATCTGACTGGAAATCCTGGTGGATATATGGATCCTGCAATTAAAATGGTAGATGAACTGCTCAGTGGCAATCAAATGATCGTTTACACTGAAGGGAAATCAGCAAGAAATAATGATCAGTATTTTTCTAAAGTAAAAGGCGATTTCGAGGATGGCCCTGTGATTGTATTGATTGATGAGGGTTCTGCTTCATCTTCCGAAATAGTGACTGGCGCACTTCAAGATCACGATCGCGCTTTGATAGTGGGTAGAAGATCATTTGGAAAAGGCTTAGTACAAATGCCCGTTGAGCTCAACGATGGCTCGGCGATGAGGTTAACTATCTCCAGATATTATACACCAAGCGGAAGGTGCATTCAAAAACCGTATGAGGGCTCATTGGAGGATTACCACAAGGAGCTGTATGAACGCTATGAAAATGGTGAAATCTACTCCTTGGACAGTATCAAATCCAATGATACTTTAGTCTACAAAACGGACAAAGGGCGACTAGTTTATGGCGGTGGCGGTATCATGCCAGACTATTTTGTGCCATTAGATACTACCGCAAATACCATGTATCTCACGCGATTATTCAATTCGAATAGTATGGCGGAATTCAGTCTAAACTATGTTGCACAAAATCGAAAAGGACTGGAGAAAATGTCCTTCGAAAAGTTTAATAAAAACTTCTCTGTTAATGATGAAATATTAGCTGAGCTTAAGTCTTTTGGAGATGAAAATGGAGTGATATTTAACCAAAGTGAATTTGAGAAATCGAAAAGTCTCCTTAGAATCTATTGCAAAGCATTTATCGCAAGAAACATATGGAAAAACGAAGGCTTCTACCCCATCTTCAATGAGCAAAATGAGATCTTCCAAAGAGCACTCACTCTTGTGGATGAGGCCAATCGAATCTCCAGTAACTAAACCCCAACAACAATGACCTATTATCATAGCCTTGGAGAAATCCCACCCAAAAGGCACACGCAATTCAGGCAGCCTGATGGCTCGCTATACGCTGAGGAGTTGGTGTCGAGCAAAGGATTTTCTGGTATTTACTCGAATCTCTATCACATCACACCTCCTACTAGAATCAAAAGTATTGGATCTCCTGTGCCTTTTGGTGAAGAACTAGCCAAGGAGCATGGGTTAAAACAAACGCATCTCAACACGAGCAAGGTGGGAGTAACAGGCGAAGACTATCTTGGCGCAAGAGAAGTCTTATTGAAAAATAGTGATGTGTCCATGGCCCTCTGCAATCCAAAAAGCAGAAACATGGATTACTATTATAAAAACGCAGAAGCAGACGAGGTAATTTATGTCCATGATGGTAATGGCTGGTTGCTTTCACAATTTGGGAAACTACGAGTAAAGCAAGGAGATTATGTAGTCGTTCCTAGGACTACTATTTACAAATTTGAATGGGAGGAAGGGCCGCTGAGACTTTTGATTATCGAATCTGCTTCACCAATAGAAACTGTGCGCCGATATAGAAATGAACTAGGTCAATTGGAAGAGCATTCCCCCTATTGTGAGCGAGACATCCGACCACCAAGCGAGCTAATCACTGAAAAAGAAAAAGGCAACTATCTCATACAAATAAAGAAAGGAGGCTTATTGCATCAATACGAATATGATCAGTCACCTTTTGATATCGTAGGATGGGATGGCTATTTATTCCCATATGCATTATCCATTCACGATTTCGAACCAATCACGGGCAGGATTCATCAGCCCCCTCCCGTTCATCAGACTTTTCAAAGTCAAGGCTTTGTGATTTGCTCATTTGTTCCTCGATTATTCGATTATCATCCAGATGCTATTCCAGCTCCTTACAATCACTCCAACATTGATAGCGATGAAGTGCTCTATTACGCAGAAGGTGATTTTATGAGCAGAAAAGGCATTGACCGTGGCTCGTTTACACTACACCCTGGCGGCCTACCTCATGGGCCTCACCCAGGAACTGTTGAGAAAAGTATTGGTGCTAAAGCCACAGAAGAATTGGCAGTAATGCTCGATACTTTCCGACCACTTTATGTGACCAAAACAGGTCTAAAATATGTAGATAAGGACTATCCAATGAGTTGGACAATATAAACCATTCAAAATCTGTGAAAAAAATTCTTAAAAAAGTCGGATTAGCCATTCTTACGCTAGTTCTAGTAGCTATTTGTGGGATTGTAATATTTGTAAATAGTGCGCCTCAGTTTGGGAGAGCCCCATCTGGTGAGCACCTAGTGCGAATCAGTAAGTCAAAAAACTATGGTGAAGATCAGTTTATCAATCTGATTGAAACAGTCATGGATCAGAGTTTTTCTAATACGAAAGGCATGTTCCAAGAGTCCATGAAGGCTGAGAATACAACACCCCTATCCAAAATCCCCACTTACTTTGATAAGGATTATGGCACCCCTATTGATAGTCTTTGGAGAGTGACATGGTATGGACATTCTGCCATTCTATTGGAGAAAAACGGAAAACGAATTTTCCTTGATCCGATGCTTGGTAATGCAGCTTCTCCTCTGCCTATTTTCGGGACAAGGTTTGATAATGCTCCTAAGTTTGATCTCAATAAAATCGGCAAATTGGATTTCGTCGTTTTCTCACATGATCATTATGATCATCTCGACTATCAGACAATCAAAGTTATCAAGGACAATGTTTCCCTTTTTATAACGCCTCTAGGATTGGGTGCTCACTTACAAAGTTGGGGGGTTCCAGAGGAAAATATTATTGAATTGGACTGGTGGGAAAATTACTCGGCGGATGGGTTCAATTTCACCGCTACGCCAGCTCGTCACTTCTCAGGAAGAGGTATCACGGATAGAAATAAGACACTCTGGGCATCTTGGGTAATCGAAAATGACTCGTCCAAATTGTACTTCAGCGGTGACGGAGGTTATGGTCCACATTTCAAATCCATTGGCGAAAAATTCGGAAGTTTCGATTTTGCCATGATGGAATGCGGTCAATATAACAAAAGATGGGAAGCCATTCATATGATGCCAGAGCAAACAGTGGAAGCTACAATAGACCTCAATGCGAAAAAAATGATGCCCATACATTGGGGAGGTTTTGCATTATCCCCTCACCCTTGGAAGGAGCCTGCAGAACGTGTTTTAAATGCTGCCGAAAAAACTGATGTTGAACTATTTACTCCTGAGATAGGAGCCTCCTTTTATCCTGAATCTGAAACCCTACAGTTGACATGGTGGAGACAGGTCAAATAAAAATCTCTAAGGCTAACCTTAGAGATTTTAGGAAATTTATATTTCGTAGGCCTTGAGATAAGCCTCATCATAGTGCTTAACGAGATTCGACCAATCAAATAAAGAAGACGAACTCTCCGTTCGGTTTCTTAAATCAATACGGTCTCTTCGATTCAACCTTACATAGTTATACATCTTGTTTGCGAGGCTGCCCGCAGCTTCATCAAATGACTTTTGATTTCGTTTTACGAGATAGATCCCTCTCTTGTCATGATCTGGCACATTGTCTTTGACATAATCCCCAAATCCAGCTAGATCACTTGTGACAGTAGGCACACCCGAAGCAATACATTCCAAAGGCGTATAACCCCATGGTTCATAATAACTTGGGAAGACTCCCAAATGGCACCCACGAACAAATTGTCCATAATCCATTGAGAACAGAGGATTGGTATAATTTATGAAATCTGGATGATAAACAACTTTCACACGATCAGACTCATTATTTACCATATTTGAAGATCTCAAGAAGTTGAGAATCTCGTCATTAGAATCATCATGCAAATTATGAGTAATTATTGGAGGCAGATTATTGGACTTCCACGTTTGCAGCGTTCTTCGAAATCTTAGTCTCCAATAATCATCTACAAAATCATTTAATACTGGCAGTTTAGCGTCTTTTCTACTTACCGCGTCAAACAAAAGCTTATCTCCAACTTGCTTTTTGATTGAGTCAATCACTTGGCGAAACTCTTCAAGCAATGCTCTGCTCTCAAGTATTTCAGGATTAATAGAATAATAAGGACGTTTGGTAATGAAAAACATCACTACGGTGGTATCACTTCCCTCCGTTTGTAGTCGATGATTAAGTCTCGCCAGCGCTTCCAATGTCACATCGTAACCCTTATTGAGATACTCATACCTGCCTGAGGTAAAAAAGTATAGCGTCTTATTGAGATCGAAGGTATAGCTCGAAAAGAAATGACTCATCGTGAATGAATGAATCTTATTCTTATTTTCTAAATGAAGGTTTTGAAATTCATGCAAAGCTTCAAATCGTTGGTTATTGATACCGTTTGGCAAAATCACATCTGGATCTCTCCCCAATAACTGGCGACACTCTTTAGCTGTCACTTCACTCACGGTGGTAAAGACGTGAGAACCATGTGCAGCAGCTCTCTCTAACATCACATTGGCTTCTATGTTGAAATGTTGCGCCTCTTTTTGCCAATCCAGATATCCCAAATGATCATAGAACTCAGGATCATTCATAGCCAGATATCTTCCTAAAAGCGTTGCATGCGTGGTAAAAACCGTTCTTACATCTACTTTATCTCTTCTGAGAGCTGGCAGTCCCGAAGCTGCCATCCACTCATGAAAATGGGCAATTAATTTCTTGTCTCCATTATTCACAGCAGCCAATTCAGTAAGATAGATTTTAATCATCTCGCCAAATGCTAGCACATCATTGAGTAAATGATCATCACTCGGGGTAGGTATTCCATGATCCTCCCAAAGTAAGTACTTGATCTCCCCCAGCTTATGCATTACACTACCAAGATCAAAAAGAATTGCCTTTGGTCTACCAGACACCAACCATGCTCCGTAGTGTACAGTGTATCCCATATCCCGCATGCGCTGAACTGCCTGACTATAATAGTCGTCACCAAGCTCGGCTTCTTCAAATTCTGCACCCGCATTATTAGGCATATAAGGCCCTATCAAACAATAATTCTGTTCCCACTTAGGGATCATCGTTGGTACTTTCGATCGAATAACTGTATATATTCCACCTACTTGGTTTAATACCTCCCAAGCGATTTCCATCAGCAAAGATCCAGAAGCTTGAGTTTTACTGAGTCGTTTGATTTTGGTTTTGGTTTTAGACTTGTCAGGCATATTGCAAAGTTTAATTTTCAATTCTTGCTAAAGAAACACAATAATTCTTGATTTTCTCGAAAGAGATGAAAATCCCATATCAATAATTGGGAAAATTATAAAATACCCGCTGCTTCACCAATTTGAAGCAACTTCTCCTCCTTCTTTTGCATCTATTAATCAATATGAAGCATCAAAGAGTTCTACTTTTTCTAATCCTGATAATCTTATTGGTTTATCTCTTAGAGCTAGAACGTAAGGTATTCTCACTTATAATGGATCGTGTTCCCCATCAACTGAGCCATCCAGATATTCAAAATCTTCTTGTAGGATTGATATACTAATAGCTAATCAGCACTCGTTTTGAAATTCCAAGTACATATTCATGGAATAATTGGCACCTTTATGTTAGATTTCCAATAGTTTTGAAACGAAAGACGTCAGGTACTAAGCCTCCTAATTAAAAGTCATGGACAAAAACGAATCATATTTATCATTTCTCGCTATATGGCATGAAGCCATGTGGTACCTATTTCTCGCAGCTAGCGTACTAGCTGTCTTGGTGATTATCAATTATTGGTTAAAGTACTCCTTAGCCAATACCATGAAAGAGAAATTCGATGTGGCAAGTACTCAGGAAACTAAGAGTTACCTGCGTGCAAACTATGTGTTAGCCGCAGCTATTTTCTTTTTTCTGAATACCATATACGACGAAACAGTAGAACTAAACTACATTTGGTCCTTCATAAGAATCTTTATAGCAATCTGTGTTTCGACCCTTCATGTCTATATAGCATTCTTAATTTTCAAGTACTATTATCCAGGCCCTCTTGAGAAAAAGCTCAAGAAGCTGAGATATACCCCGCGAATCAATCCGAATACTGGTAACGAAATGAAATTACTAGGCGAAGATGAAGAAGACGCATACTTGGATGAAGGAATGCAAGCAGAAGAGGATGCATTCTCAGTAGATTATGATGTGTGGATTGATTCTGAAACTCAGGAAACGAAAATTGAAAAGTATCAAGGTCACCTCAGTGCTTTCGAGTGTGATAGATGTGGTTTCCAAACTCTTAAACTCTCGAAAGAAACTATTGTAAAAAAGGCAACCGATTCTGAGGACGGAGAAATAGAAAAAGAATTCCTATGTGCTTACTGCGGTAGAAT
>CAYGPP010000132.1:0-11582 GCA_964351885.1 uncultured Marinoscillum sp. | reverse complement strand
ATGAACGTTGATCCTGATTCTCTGCCGACCTGATCTTTGGTGATGGACACTTTGGATTCTACTGTTAAGTTACCACCATGTGCCTTAATGATATCATAACTCATACTCAAGCCTAGTCCGGTTCCCTTGCCTGTTGGCTTGGTCGTGAAAAATGGTTGAAAAATCTTCTCTCGGATATTCTCAGTAATACCCGACCCATTGTCTGAGACAATGATTTCGATACTTTCCCCTTTTAATCTGGTACTCACAATTACCTCTGGGTTCTCAACTTCTTGTACAGCTTGGAAGGCATTGTTGATAAGATTCAAAATGACGCGACCCATGTCTTGTGGGATCACATTGATCTTAGGCAGATCCGGGTCAAGCTCTGCTTTGAAGTCTGAATTGAATGACTTGTCCTTCGCTCGCAAGCCGTGATATGCTAGTCGCAAGTATTCGTCTGCAAGCACATTGATGTCAGTCAGTTCCTTCTCGCCAGAGCCTGTTCGCGAGTGTTGGAGCATGCTTTTTACAATCTCCTCGGCACGCTTGCCGTGGTGATTGATCTTGGTTTCGTTTTCTAAGAGGTCTTTGATAAGCGCAGTGACTTCCTCTTGATCATTTTGTGCTACAGCATCTTTTAGCTCATCGAGCAACTCCTTATTAAGATCGGAGAAGTTGTTGACGAAGTTGAGTGGGTTTTGGATCTCATGGGCTATGCCTGCAGTGAGCTCACCGAGTGAAGCCATTTTCTCAGAGTGGATAAGCTGGGTTTGGGTGGATTTGAGGTTTTCTAAGGATTGATGTAATTCCGAGGTGCGCTCTTTTACTTGCTTCTCCAATAGTACATTTTGATTGGCAAGCAGCTCTCTCTTTTCCTCTGTGACTTTCAAAACTTTTTGCCCTTCTGTAAATGCTTCTTTGAGGGTTTCGTTTAATCGGGCAGAAACATAGCCTAGTAAGAAAAATGGCTGAAGGAGTATGGCAAGCGAGATAAGTGGCTTGTCATATTCGTAGAAAAAGTCCAATAAGTATTTATGAATACTGATATAAAAAACAGTCGCCACTGTAGACGCTACTACACCAGCGATGACCGTCCATTGTGCTCCTCGTATGGTTTTCCATTTCTTAAAAAGAAGGGTACCATAATAGCCAAGCACGCCTATAAAGATGATCCCAAATGGAAGCGAAATGGAAAAGAGATGAGCTGGTAAATTAGCTGTCAATACCAAGACCAATAAGATTTTAGACCAATGAGAAATTCTATTGGTGAGCATCCATTCCAACACGAACAACCCAATTAAAGTAGACATGGCTTGAAAGGTCGCCATGATAATGAACCTTAACTTTTCAACTGGATAGGAAATTTCGAAAAACGTACCGAAAAAGATAGCCACCGCAGTGATAACCACACACGTAGAAAGCCATGCGATGAGTTTGAAAATCTTGATGGTGGGATTGATAATCACCAAATACCAGAATAGTAAAAACAATATGGTACTAAACCCAATGCTCAAAGTACCAAAGATGTACTCCCACTTAAAGTCTCTCTTGATGCGCTCCTGATGCTGTGAACCTGTAATATTGATTAGCCTTTTGAGGTTGGCCGGCTTTAGCCGAAGTTCACGTTGGGTGAAGGTGGTCTCATAGTCGACAAAGTGAAAGGCAAGAAGGTATTCTCTGCCTATCTCTAGTGTAATAGGAATGGGATCTTTGAGAATGGGATTATACGCCTCATACGATTGTGCTGTACTACCAAAGGAATGAATAAGCTCACCGTCAAGGAATACATCTGTAGCTGCCCACAAGTTTCTGCTGATGGCTAAAGGTATTCCATCGAAAGATTCGTCAAGTACCATTCTCAATCGAAACCATCCTTCGATTCTGCCATCTGGAGCCGCCATATCCACGCCAAGCTGTACGGGTGCCAATAACTGCCACTCGTCTTCAACTAACTCTTTACTAGCCCATGCTATATCGTGACCTTGTTTAAAAATCCATCCGTCCACTTTGGCGAGAGGGAGCATTTGATGAGCCTCAAACATATCCGCTTTCAGCACGACAGTTTTCGACTGCCCAAAGCTTTGAAAATCTGACAAAAACAGAATGAAAAGGAATATTTGAAAACTTCTTAACATCACTTGATTGGTATCTGAATAATAAATCGAGTTCCTTTTCCCACTTCGCTCTTTACGGCGATCGTCCCACCATGGCCTTTGGTCACGATATCATAACTCATGCTCAAGCCTAGTCCAGTACCTTCGCCTGTAGGCTTGGTGGTGAAGAATGGTTGGAAGATCTTTTCTTTGATACTATCGGGGATGCCAAGACCATTGTCGGTTACGGTGATTTGCACTTGGCTACTGGCTAATAGCTTAGTAGAGACAATTACTTGTGGATTTTTTACGCCTTTAACTGCATGAAAGGCATTGTTGATCAGATTGAGAATGACACGTCCAATGTCCTGAGAGATCACACTTACTTTTGGAAGGTCAGGATCGAGCTCAGCCTTGAAGTCTGCGTTAAAGGATTCGTCCTTAGCTCTTAAGCCGTGATATGACAGTCGCAAATATTCATCTGCCAGCGCATTGATATCAGTCCACTCCTTCTCGCCAGAGCCTGTTCGTGAATGCTGGAGCATGCTTTTTACGATCTCTTCTGCGCGCTTGCCGTGATGATTGATCTTGGTTTCGTTTTCTGATAGGTCTTTGATAAGTGCTACGACTTCCTCTTGATCATTTTGAGCCACAGCGTCTTTGAGCTCTTCGAGCAGTTCCTTATTCAGATCGGAGAAGTTATTGACGAAGTTGAGTGGGTTTTGGATCTCATGGGCTATGCCTGCAGTGAGTTCTCCCAGAGAAGCCATTTTCTCAGAGTGGTTGAGTTGGGTTTGGGTGGATTGTATATCAGCGTAAGCCTTTTCCATTGCGGTATTAGCCTTTTGCTTTTGCCGGTTGTTGCGGTAGAACACAAAGGCTAGGATCGCCAACAAACCAAGTCCAATTAAGAGCGCATAGGTTCTTATCCTGTTTCTACTTTCTACACTCTCTTTTGCTGCTTTTTCCAGACTCAGCTGCTCTTCGAAGTTGGATGTCTGAAATTCGATTAGTCCATCCTTAATCACTGTGCTTAAGCTATCTCTAAGGGTTTTAGATGATGATAAGTATGCGTAAGCGCTATCTAGGTTTCCGGCTCTTTGCCAAGCATCGGCAAGTTTCTCTGTGGTCTGACTTATATAAACGGCAGAATTTAACTTGAAGCTCAAATCAACTGCCGATGAAGCATAGTAGAACATGGAGTCTATTTCATTTTGTTGCGCATAGAAATTCGCTAATGTGCCTCTAATTGTTATTTCAGAGGGAAGGTTATTCTTACCTTTAGTTGACGTCAAGGCTCGATGCAAATAATACTTTGCAGAATCTAGCTGACCCAGTTTTATAAAAACTCGTGCAATCGTGTGAAGTGTGTTCCCCTCATAATCCTTCCAGCCAGTTATCTCAGCATATTTAAGCGCCTCTTTTGAGTAAATAAGTGCTGAGTCAAGAAGATCCATACGGAAATAAATACTGCCTATGTTCATGTTACTGGTCATTTTCCCACCATGGCCACCTAGCTCGTCTGCAACTTGAATTTCTTTCTTATAATATTCAATGGCCTTTTCTCGATTCCCGGCCCCACTCATTGTATTGGCTAATTGGTGGTAAACATTCATTGTCAAAGCCTTTCTATACTTATCTGGTTCAGATGCGAATCGTGATTCCTTAGGTATATAGGCAAGCTTGTCATTGCTGTCATCCTCCAAAATTTTTAGTGCTTCATTACATAAACTAAGGCTGAGCGCCAAATTGAATTGCTTCTGTACTAGATAGGACTTCAATAATAGAAATTCGGCCATCCAAATCGGTTGTTCCAACTTTTCCGCCAAAGCAATGGATGCTTCGCAGTAATACATAGAGCTGTCTCGCTCGCTCTCGGCATAATAGCTAGCTATCCCATCAAGTGTAAACATTCTCACAGTATCTGAGGGCGCGTGCGAGAGCACTTTATGCAGGCTATCTAATTCACTTGACTGTGTTTGCGCTTTCGCTAAAAAACCTAGTAGAATTAGGACAATACTGATAAAGTAGGCTATTCTCCTCATATCACCTAATTGGCAATTCAATAATAAACTTCGTCCCCTCACCCTCTCCACTTTCTACTACTATCGTACCTCCATGACCTTTGGTGATGATATCGTAGCTCAGAGATAGCCCTAAACCCGTACCTGATCCCGCCGCTTTGGTAGTGAAGAAAGGTTGGAAGATCTTTTCTTTGATATTGTCAGGAATTCCAGGTCCATTGTCTGATACAGCTATAATCACTCCTTGATGGCCACCGTCAACTGCCGAAATCAATTGGGTACTTACAACTACCTCTGGTTTCTCAACACCCTTTACCGCTTGGAAGGCGTTGTTAATGAGGTTCAAGATTACTCGGCCTATGTCCTGAGATATCACTTTTACTTTAGGAAGATTTGGATCAAGGTCTGTTTTGAAGTCCGCATTAAACGATTTGTCTTTTGCTCTTAGTCCATGGTATGCCAATCGCAAATATTCGTCGGCCAAGGCATTAATAGCAGTGAGTTCCTTCTCGCCGGAACCAGCGCGGGAATGCTGTAGCATACTTCTAACAATCTCTGCTGCACGCTTGCCATGAAAATTGATTTTAGTCTCATTCTCAAGCAAGTCAGGGAGAATGAATTGAATCTCCTCATTGTCTTTAGCTTTTATTGCTTCTTTCAATTCAGCTACTAGTTCTTTATTCAAATCCGAAAAGTTATTGACAAAATTCAATGGATTCTGTATCTCATGGGCTATCCCGGCTGTAAGCTCTCCGAGGGAGGCCATTTTTTCGGAGTGGATGAGTTGGGTTTGGGTGGATCGTAGTTGCTCCAAAGTGCGGTTCAATTCCTCATTATTACCGGCAAGTTGCTTATTGGATTTTCTCTTATTTAGAAAAGCAATGATTAATGTGATTGCTGAAAAAGTAAGTAATGCCGCTACACCTATCAAATAAAAGTTAGCTCTCTCATTACTTTCCGCTTGTGCTTCCGCAATTGCAATTTTCAGACTAGCCGCTTCCATTTGTTGCTCAACCTCGTAGCTGATTGCACGTGCGCTATCAGCCTCATTCTTTATTGTCTTTCGGATATCAATTAATCTTTCAAGCGTTTTAGATTTTTCTTCAAAATTTTCAATTTGGTCATAAGCCTTTACTAACAACTCAAGTTCTTTCTGCAAGGCGAAACGAGCATTGGTCTTTGTAAGATTACTAATTTCATTCGCTAACAGATCGGGGATTGGAGTGGGGTTATTTTGCAACAAGTAAACCTTCGCACGATAATAATCTGGCAATAATTCACCCCAGCTGGATACTGTAGAAATTCCTAATGAATCCTTAGCCAACCTAGTGTGATCAATAGCAACAAGAGCAGAATCAAGTAAACCTCTTGCAATAAAGTGTATGGCTTTCTCCTGCGCTAAAAAAGCTGAAGTATAATTACTCGAAGCATTATTCTTAAGTTTTATGAATGCTTCTTCCAAATAGAATTCACTGCTATCCGGATTCAAATAAGAATTAACAACAGCAAGACTGAAATACACATAATCCATAGCATAAACCGACGAGCCTGAATCAATCTTGTGGGCATACTTTAGCGCCTGATCTAAATACTGTTTTCCTTTTTCATATTTGCCTAAATCAGTATTTAGAGACCCTAAAATCGAGTAGCGATTCATTTTTGCCGCAAGGCCATCCCATTGACCAGAGGTTGGCTGACGATTATCCAAATATTGAACTGATTTCAAATAAGCATATTCCGTTTTATCATCTAGGCTAAGTCGGCTGTAAAATCCACCCAGCACATAATAACACAATGTAAGCCTCAGCGAATCTTTATTTGCCAAGGCCGGTGCAATGAGTCCATTATAGTATCTTATTCCATCATATATGCGATCGCTATTTCTAAATGGTCGCCTAGCGTCTGTCAATATCCACAGAAGTGTTTGATTCTCAATCAATGAACTCGATTGGTCATGGGCTGCTATAAACTCTTTAGCATATTGTATAGCAGCATATTTTGCAGTATCTGTATCGATATCTAATTCTCGATAAAATAGGTAGAGAACCAAACTGTAGTATACACTATCATCCAACACAACTTCAAGGCGGGACATTTCTGATACTACACCGGGATCATAGAGTAGTAAAGTGGAATCTTTACTCGACCCTATCCAATCCAAAGCTTGCTGAATAAGGAGCGTATCTTCTTGAGACGTGATCTCCTCTAGTATTAATATCAATTCCTCCGAACTGGCTTGTGATTGCAGACTGTGAGGTACGGCCATCAAACATATTCCGAATATCGCGATTTGGCCAACGATCTTTTTGAATGAATCCATAATATCATTCATTTAGTTGGATGCGTTTTTTGGTAGCGATACGGTAAACGTTGTGCTTTTCCCCTCTTCACTTTCCACCTTCAGCGTCCCATTGTGACCTTTGGTCACGATATCATAGCTCATAGAAAGTCCGAGTCCTGTGCCTGATCCTGCTGCTTTGGTCGTGAAGAAAGGTTGAAATATTTTTTCTTTGATGTTGTCTGGGATTCCAGAGCCATTGTCTTGTATTACAACCTCGATATGACTATTATTTGATTTAGTAATAACCTCCACAGTTGGAGAATAGCCATTTATTCCACTTCTTGCTTTCTCAGTGGTGGCATGAAATGCGTTGTTTATGAGATTGAGCAATACCCGCCCAATGTCTTGTGGAATCACTTCTACTTGTGGTAATGACTCCTCCAAGTCTAACTTAAATTCCGCATTGAACGACTTGTCTTTCGCTCTCAATCCATGATACGAGAGGCGAAGGTATTCATCTGCTAGACTATTGATATTGATCACCTCTCTTTTCCCCTCACTCCCTCGTGAGTGAAGAAGCATACTCTTCACGATCTCTTCTGCCCGCTTGCCATGATGGATGATTTTCTCTTCATTTGCTTTCAGATCATCAGAAATCTCAACTGCTTCAGCATAGTTCTTATTCTCAATTTCTTCTTTCATCTCCTCAATCAATTCCCGATTGAGATCTGCGAAGTTGTTGACGAAGTTGAGCGGGTTTTGGATCTCGTGGGCTATCCCTGCTGTCAGTTCTCCAAGGGAAGCCATTTTCTCTGCTTGAATTAACTGATTCTGAGTATTCTGAAGCTGCTTGTATGCCTTTTCGATTTCTTGAGCTTGAGCTAGCTTTATGTCTCGATTTTTCTCTCTTTCAATTCGAATGGTACGTGCCTTTTGCACGCGATGTACGAGTAAGAGAAACAGGACAAATAACAAACTATAAATTGTAAACGCCCACCAAGTGAGCCACCAAGGTGGTAGAATTACAAACGGTATAGACTGAGTCTTGCCAAAAGCACCAAAGCGCGTAGCAGATTGCACTTCAAACATATATTTTCCAGATGGCAGATTAGCAAGAAACACTCTTCTCTGTCCCTCGACGTTTGTCCAGCTTTCATTGAATCCCTTTACTCGGTAGCGATAGCGAGTCCCGATCGGGTCTAGATAGTTGAAAGCGATGTAAGAGATAGAGACATCATTGTCGTCAAAAGAGAATGATTCTGGTATTTCGTCAAATAAGAGATTGTAAGAATTATCACTAACCTTCAGTTCGGTAAGGAGAAGGTTATTGACGGCAAATTCAGCTTGGGTTTGTTTTGGATTAAAACGAAGATAACCGTCTGTTGCCGTGAAAAGGATATCCCCATTTTTTAAGTTATAGGGCCTCCTAAACCACTCTGGTTTTATTTCTTTGTTGATTTGATATTGAGCGATGGTCTGAGTGGCAGGATCCAGTCGCATGATACCCGTAGTATTGTTCATCCAGATATAGCCATCATCATCTTCAACTAAGGAACCTGTACCATTTTCTTTAAGCAGTGGTTCTCCTTCAAAATACATCACCGCTTCTCCAGAGGAAAGATTGGTTTTTGACAAACCAAACTGAGATCTACTCCAAGTGGTCATAGGTTCGGATCGTGAAACAAAATCTGGTGTTCGATTCTCCGTATTAAACTTCTTTTCAACCGTCGTTTTTTTGAAAATGCGTTGTTCCCTATCATACAAGAAAGATTCAATGATATCATCTGTACCTAGATAATAGCTCTCAGCTATAAGATTGCCTTCGACATCCTGAGCAGCATTGAAAACGGTTCTATTACCCTTGAGTATTTCATTCAATGGCGGTGTGATTAATTCTGCTTTTTCAGTCCTTTTATCGATTTCCAAGAAACCAGATGCTGTGGGCAAGAAAATAAGATCGGAAGTTTGATTCGGAAGCGGATAGATATTCACACTATCACTTTCATAGATTTTAGTAAAAGAGCCGTTTTCTACATCAAATGTGAAAAGCTTGTTAATTCCACCATTTCCTACAGAGGAAAGGAATAATTTATCCTTATAAGCTACAACGCTGTTTAAGCTTGCCTCCTCTTTAGGACTATAGACATTAGGGGTCGCGTTATTATTCGACTGCTTGATGAGTCCTTGATCTGTAGGAAACCAAAGATTACCTTCATCATCCTCAGACATATGGAAGAGGTTTACTGCACTATCAAGCTTAAGCACTTTAGTGAGATTTTTGTAGGTATAATCGAGCGAGTTGACATACATCATGCTCAGGCCTTCGAAATGGTGCCCAAACCACAGGTTGGAGTTTTTGTCCTCAAAGAGATAATGAACGTCATTGGAATTCACCGTATTTACGTCTTCTGGATCATTGACAAATCCATACACTTCATCCGTTTCGAAATCCCACCGTATGGCTCCAGACTCTCCAGTTCCTATGAGTAATCTACCTTCACTATCAAGAGTGATAGACTGAAAGAAACGCAGCATTTCAGGCTTAAAATACCCTGATGGATTGACTAATTCAGGCATTGCATCATTGCTGTCCCATCTCAATAATCCTTTATCACCCACTACGAACAAGTTCCCATTTGGGTGAAAAAGCATATCCCAAATAGGTGCTTTAAAGAACTGATCGATCTCTGTACCATATGGAGTCAAAGGGATGAATTCCTTTTTTTCTATATCAAATCTTTGAAACGGCTGTGATGCAGATCCTAAATAAAGAGAAGCCTTTCCATCAAAAGCGATTGAACCATTTCGATCAGGTATTTCATTTGATTCAGGAAATTCGAAAAAACTAACTCTTGAAATCTTCTCTTGAAGTTCATTTGCTTGGATGAAATACAAGCCATTGGCGGAAAGCACCCATACGTCTTTGTTATCCATTATTGCCAGATCCAAGACTTTATCCAAGGTAGGTATTGAGTCTTTGACCAATATCAGTCTGAAAGCGCCACTCTTCCTGTCGAAGACATTCAGAGCATCCGCTGTAGCTACCAACATCGTCTTCCCATCATATTCCTTGATATCATTGACTCGAGAACCTTTTATAGAAAGAGAGTCGGAAGGTTTCTGTACAAAATTCACAAAACCATAGCCATCAAATTGGCTCAAGCCTCCATTAGTGCCTATCCAGATATAACCATACCTGTCCTCCACCATTTGTGAAATGTATCCTGACGGAATTCCTGAACGTAGCGAGAAATGTTCGAAATTTCTGTCTTGAGCATTTGTTTGACTAATACCACTGAGCAGTATAATTAATGAAAATAGAAGTTTGATTTTAGGCTTCATATGGTCGGTGAATTTGGAAATAACTGCCTTCTGAGAAGAGAAAAGTATTCAGGATTTTGACTTGATAAGAAGGTAATGGTTTCAAATGATTAGCGGTTGATGACTAAAGATAATAAAACCAAGAATGAAGTCAACCTAAGAAGTAGTAACTCAGATTTTCAACTTTTCTCAAATCATTACTGAAGAATCGCAATAATTAACATCTGATCTTAACTGAGTTGCGTTAAAAATTCATCATAAAACTGACAAGGTTCTGCTCTTTGTTCAAGTTTAGCCTTCTTCTAAGTCGAAATCGAGCCATCTCCACACCTCTTACCGAGACCTTAAGCAAGTTTGCTATTTCTTTAGTGGACATGTTAATTCGCAAGTATGCGCTTAGCTTAATTTCTTGTGGAGTTATACTCGGAAAATCATTCTTTAGTTTCTTCAAAAACCCATGATGCACCTCATCGAAGTGATGCTCAAATTCTTCCCAATGATTGTCATCCGCAGTATTCCGATCTATCTCTCTAATGATCCGTGTTATTCCCCGATTGACATCTTTCTCATTTTGATTGTTCAATATCTCCTTAAGCTTATCCTTTACAGAAGAAATGAACTCTGTTTTGTCCACAAGGTGCATTGTCGTAGTTGCCAATTGCTTTTTCTTATGTTGAATTTCGGTTTCTACATTCACCTTTTTAAGCCGACCAATTTGTGCTTTATACTTTTTTCTGAAGCCTAATAATATAAAAGAAATTAAGCCCAATCCTCCAAATCCATATCCAGCATGAGCTGTGTTGGTTCTATACCAAGGAGGTAATATTTCAAAATCATAAGTTGTAATTTCGGATAGTTGGTCTCCAGTATTTTTGGTCTGCACTTGGAAACGATAGGTACCCTGGTTGAGGTTGGTATATTCTTTCTCTGTTTTTGACGTCCACTGAGACCAGTTGCTTTCGAAACCAATCAATTGATATCTATATTCTATATCCCGTTGATTGTATTGTATCGCGGCATAACCAATGATCAGTGAATTATCTTTAAAATCCAGTGAATGAATATTCCCTTGAGTTTGGTTTTTCACTAAATCACCATCTTGCAAGAAGTTACCTCCAAATAATAATGTGTTGGTTCGGCTAACTTTTACTGAGCGTATTAATAATTCTGGGATTACCACTCGCTCTTGAGACTCACGATTATGATGAATAAACCCGTGAGGTCGCGCGAGTATAATGTTCTTCGGATCTAGGACGGTCAGATTACCATTCAAGTGCCACATGTCATCATCAAATAAGTACGTTCCACTTGTGTAATCATTGCCTATATTTTTCTCAAGCCTGCGAACCTTCTTGGTATCGGAGTAGTAGATATTATCAGAATCATCCGTGGCTATTTGATATACATGATCTTTGGTGTTGAACCTCTCGTTCCATTTGGCTGAAACTTGAAATCTATCGGTAGCCGGATCATATTCATAGATACCATTTGAGGTAGAGTAAAAAAGCTCATTTCCCATTTTGAAAACTTTACTCGCTAATAAATTCGGTAGCCCATCCTTGGGGCCATAGGTTTTCATGGTAGTGATTGTCTGATAATCATCCGAAAATGAAAATGAAAAAACGCCACTTGAAGAAGTTGTTGTCCAAAGTCGTCCTTGATCATCAAATTCAAAAAACTTCGTCCATTCTTCAAAGTCTTCATATTTCTTGGTCACCTCCCATTTACCATTTCTCCTTTCCATCCGGAATATTCCATGCACATTGCCGCGAATCATCACATTCGGATCCTTTGTTGATCTATAGCCATAGTGAAACCATCCAAACTCTGGCGAGATTTCCTCAAACTTCTCGCCTATCAATTGATAAGTATGATCTACAC
>CAYGPP010000131.1:0-11625 GCA_964351885.1 uncultured Marinoscillum sp. | reverse complement strand
GGTTAGACTGACTGTAGCGAATCCATATCATAGCCATTTCTATGTCGATTACGGGGGTGAAGTGGGGATGTGGATTTTTTATTGGAAGGTGGCATTTGGCTATTTATCTCCCGGCTAAGTTAAATGCTATTGCGTTCTTTTATTTAAAATGGAGCGTTTGCTTTGACTTGGCTAAGTAGCCATAGTATGTCTTTCTCCAAAATATCTGCTTCACTTTCGAATTTGATGCTCTTGGCATGTTTGCCTTTTCCGCTGAATCTGAGGCGCTCATGGGAAATATCAGAAACGTAGTGAACATAGAAAATACAAAAACCATTCTTCGCTGGCTGGATACCACAAAACACGTTGTTAGGTTTGCCTTTGCTATAAAGGGCAAGTTTTACTTTTACACCTCCCCCGATTGTCTCGTCAACATCTCCCAAGCATTCCAAGACCAATTCACGAAGTTTCAACCCCATTACTAATGACGCAGCAGCTTTGAACATGTTTACAAATTCGTCTTTATCAGTCATGGAATTAATGTTTCAATACATCGTATTTTGGTTGGCGGATTTTTCAGGAATCTGCTGAATGGCATCCCAATGTTCACAGATCTTACCGTGTTCATCAAACCTAAAAAAATCCATCGTTACGTATTGATCATTTCTGGGCCATGTCTGGTGTGTATGAAGTGCTACTAGATTTCCCTCAGCAATACAACGTACAAATTGGATCGTCTTGTTTGGATACTCTTTATGCATTCGCTCGAAGTAGTCGATAAAACCTTGAGTGCCATCCACTACATCTGGATTGTGCTGGATGTATTCACTTCCGATAAAGTCCTCAATGGCTCTTTGTGGATTGCCCTCATAGGCCATTTTGTAGAAGGCAATTGCATTTTTCTTATTCTTTGCTAAGTTCATTAACCATAAATATAATGAGTTTGATTAATCCATATACTTGAAAAGCACCAACTGGATTTCCAAAAAATTGATGCATCTGGTGATTTTCAAATCGTATAAGTGCAATAGGAGTTATTGCAGAATTAGAGTTGATCAGTGTTTTGTTTCAAAGTATTATCTTGCGACCGCCATAACTAACCTATTGAATGTTAAAAATCTCCGCTCGATTTTTTGCTTTTGCAATTCTGTGTCTGTCGCTAACAATTCATTCATCTTTTTCTCAGACAAATACAGCTACCATAATTGGTCGTTTGTTGAATTTAGAAAAATCCCCGATAGTGTACAGTACCGTAGCGCTTCATCAGCTCGATTCTAATTTGGTCAAAGGAGAAGTCAGCGATCTAGAGGGGGGCTTTGTTATCAGAAGTATTACTCCTGGCAGTTACTTTGTTATCGTTCAGAATGTTGAGTTCAACGATTATTATTCTTCTACGTTCTCATTAAGACCTGGACAGGTTTATGATTTGCGTACTATTACCTTAGAGCCACGCAACGTAGAATTGGAAGGAGTGATGGTCACAGCCAAAAGGCAGATGGTAGAAGTACTACCAGACAAAATGATTTTCAATGTAGCCAGCACCATTAACGCATCAGGGAGTAACGGACTGGAGCTATTGCGAAAGGCACCTGGGGTTCTAGTTGATCCAGATAACAATGTCATACTACAAGGGAAAAGCGGTGTTCGGATTTTCATTAATGGAAGACCCAGTAGGCTTTCGGGTAATGATTTAGCCACGTTTCTTGAGAGTATGCAATCCGACAACATTGAGCAAATTGAACTGATTACGAATCCTTCTGCGAAATATGAAGCTGAAGGAAACGCAGGAATCATCAACATCAAGCTCAAGAACAATGTGAACCTCGGGTATAATGGAAACTTCATCAGTAGTTACTCCAAGGGCATAGAACCGCGTATGAGCAATGGACTTTCGTTCAATTATGGTAAAAGAAAACTTGGTATTACAGCCAGTGCTAACAGGTTTGATAATAGATTTTTTGAGGGATTTGATGATGACAAGACTCAGAGTGGTTATTTCCTACAATTGTACTCTGATGAACGCAATAGCATATCTGGCTATAACGTGAATACAAGTATTACTTACACGTTTAGCGATAAGCACTCGGTTAACTTCTCGGGTGGAGGGGTACTTACAGATGCTTCAACGAGGTTGGCCAGCAATACTAAAATCAATGACTTGTCTAATCCCTCTGGAATTCAGGTTTTAATTTCTTCAACCGATACTGATTTTGATTCGCGTAATTTAAATTACAACCTTAATTATATCTGGAATATTTCAGAAAAATCATCACTCAGTGCGGATGCCAGTTATGGAAGTTTTGTGAAAGATAGTTTCATAGATCAACCGAATACTTACTTCGAAGAAGATGAGACAACTGCGATTCGTGAAATAAATAATGCGTTTGAGCCGTACACTAACATTGATTTGTATTCAGCCAAAGGGGATTATGAATATCAGTTCGATCAAGTGACTTTATCAACGGGAGTCAAATATTACCAAGTCCAAACAAAAAATGAATTCATTGTGAGTGATGTGGCGGATGGTGTTTCTACTGTTAATCCAGATAAGAGCAATATCTTCAACTACATCGAGGAAGTAGGCGCTGTTTATCTTATTGCTGATTTCAAAATCTCAGACAATCTAAAAGCAAATGCCGGAGCTAGAATAGAGCAGACCAATTCTCAAGGAATTCTTGAGAGTAATCAGGTCAATGAAGATGATAATGTCAAGAGAGATTACCTGAACGTGTTCCCCAATGTGAGCATTGCTTACTCAATGGGCAAATCGGAGATAAGCCTAGGCTATGGCAAGCGCATAACCAGACCAAGCTATCAGGATTTGAATCCATTCGAATCTAAGACTAGCGAGTTAACGATATGGAAGGGTAATCCGTTTTTGAACCCAAACTACATCACAAACTATCAGTTGACCTACTCGCTCAATAATGCACTGGTAATCTCAAATACCTTTAGCATTACCGAAGGCTACTTTGCTAGAATTTTAGAGATTGTAGATGAAACAAGCACCTTTATTGTCCCTCAAAACATGAGAAGATCTACCACAAATGGATTGTCTATTAGCTATCCATTTGAAGTTACGAAATGGTGGGAATCCTCGGTGTTTTTGAATTATAATCGTACAACATATGAAGGTGAATTTGATAATGCGAATATTGATATCATCGCCAATATTTATAATCTACGAACTCAAAATTCTTTTGAACTTCCATGGGACATGACACTGAATGCAGCTGCTTATTACAATAGTCCTTGGATATGGAGAGGATCGATAGAAATCGCCGAGAATTATGGAGTGGAATTTGGCTTGCAAAAAAGCTTCTTTGATGACAAGTTACAACTAAGAATTACTGGATCTGATATATTTAGAACCGCAACGGATTTTCCTTATTACGGAAATTATGGAGGGCTGGAAATTAGCGGCGATTACTTGTCGGACAATAGGCGGTTTGGTTTTGGAATAACCTATAAATTCGGAAACCAGAAAATCAAGAAACAGAATCGCTCCGGTGCTTTGGATGATGAGCTTAATAGAATATCAGATTAGTTCCTTTCTACTGGCAATGATAACTTCACATTTGACAAATAGGTAGATAGCTATGAGAAGCTTAAAGGACAATGTGGTAGTGATCACTGGTGCTGCATCTGGTATAGGAAGAGAGCTCGCCCTGCAACTGGCGGAGCTAGGTTGCCATCTCGCGTTATTAGATGTCAATGAAAAAGAGCTGGGCAAAACGAAAGATCTGATCCAGAATGAATCCATCAAAGTCAAACTTAACAAGCTCAATGTCTCTGATAAAAAGGCTTTCTTCAAATATGCAGAAGAGGTCATTACCCACTTTGGCCATGTAGATCGAGTGATCAATAATGCAGGGACTTCAGTAGCAGATACTTTTGTGGAAGGGTCTATTGAGGACTTTGAGATGATCATGAATATCAACTTTTGGGGAGCATTCTATGGCACTAAAGCCTTTCTACCTCATTTATTGACAAGACCCAATGCCAGTATTGTGAACTTATCAAGTGTAAATGCCTTCATTCCATTTCCTAATCAAAGCTCATATAACGTTTCCAAATTTGCGATTAGCGGGATGAACGAGTCACTGAATCAAGAGCTGATGGGCACTAAAGTGAATGTGCTAAGTGTCTACCCAGGAGGAGTGAGAACCAACATTGTCAAAAACGGGAAATTTATTAAAGGGCCTAAGGCTGATATGACTAAAGAAGAGTCGGCCAGTTACTTTGAGAAGATAGCGATGACCTCAGCGCCACGTGCTGCGCGATTGATTATTCGCGCGCTTCGAAAAGACAAGAAACGGCTAAGAATAGGACCTGATGCTTACTTAATCGATTATGTCAAACGTCTCTCACCAAGGTTTGCAGTCTGGTTGGTGGGTAAGCTCGCTTAGAGGAGGATTCCTACGTCGGAATGGACTTGTTTCTCGAGCTAACTGGTTTTGATCTTACCACTTCTATATAAATCCAAGGCGGACTTTAGTATCTCGTTGATCAATGCAATCGAAAGATCTGTATTTGGATCAACTCGCAACACCTTCATACGCTTTCTATCCCCGGATTTCAGTTCTGGATAATCTAAATAATTGCCTTCTACCATCAGTATGTAGGGTTCATTCGTTTTCTTATCAGTCCATAGGTAGCAGAACATTTTGTTTCTAAAACAGAAGCAAGGCATACCATACTTTGTAGTTTCGGTCACATCATCATCTTGTCCCAAGATTATGTGACGCAGCGCTAGTAGGCAGCCTTTGTTCGGCTCTGATTGTTGTGAATAGAATTGGTCGAGAGATTCAATCATTGGTCGGGGGCTTATTCGAAATGATATGTTAAACTGAGTAGATGGAATTTAGCTTATGTCGTGAACTATTGGATATTCGAATGGGTCAAATCGCAGGTTGGCAATAATTTATTTATAAATAAAGGAGTATCAATTCGTTTTAAAGAGGCTTTTCACCTCAAATTATAGCATCAACTTGCAATACATCATAATACGATGTATTATTGTGATATGTATTCGAAAGAACTTTTAAAAGGAACCCTTGGAGTGATGGTCTTGCAGATCTTATCTACACATGGGAAGATGTACGGCTATGAGTTGTCCCAGCATGTAAAAGCTGAAACAGAAGGCAAGATTCATCTGAAAGATGGATCGCTATATCCTGCACTTCACAAGCTTACCAAGGACGGTCTTCTGACTTTCGAAGAAGTAAGCATCGGTAAACGTGTCAGAAAATATTATAAACTCACAGCCATTGGAGAGCAACAGAAGGAGACGCTATTGGGCGAGATGAGAGATTTTATCCAAACTATTGAGAAAGTCATATTTAATAATTCTAAAATATCACTCGCGCCATGATTAATGATGAACAAGTAGAGCTAGTTATTGAAGAAGTCAACAAGAGCAGCCTTCGAAATCAGCAACTAAAGGATGATTTGATAGATCATTTGAGTTGTCTTATCGAATACGAAATGAAAAAAGGTGCTGGCTTTAGCGAGGCGATGGAATTAGCTTTTCAACAGACTGCACCTAATGGACTGAACGAGATTCAGCAAGAAACAATTTTTTTACTTAACTATTCAAAAATCATATTTATGAAACGACTGACTTACACCCTCGGATTTATTTTCAGTGCCGCTTTTTTTATAGGCATTTTTTTCAAGCTTATGCATCTTCCAGGAGCGACCATTCTTGGATTTGGTGGAGGAGCTGGATTGGCTTTTGTTTTTATTCCATTACTTCTTATTAATAAATATAAGCAGCTGATGGGTGAGGTTCTTTCCGAAAGGTTAAAATGGTTTGTTGGTAGTGCATCATTAATACTATTTATGGCTGCTTCTTTTTTCAAGCTCTTCCATCTCCCAGGAGCGGCGATATTACTTGGGTCGTGCTTTTTAGTGTTCGTATTCGGATTCCTTCCGTTCTTGTTTTTCAGAATGTATAAGCAGTCTGTGGAGGAAGTTTAAACATTAGTTGATGGCTTAAATACCAAGCTTAGTTGGCTTCTTATTTGATTTTTTAAAGCCTGAAGTACAAGTAATTTGTACTTCAGGCTTTTTTGATTGGCCTTTCGACAGTGATAGGTGGGTAACTTAGCTCAAACGTCAAAAACCATCAACGATTTCAGCTTTGGTAGTGAATATGGAAATGATTTTGAGAATAGCAGTATATTAGATTCAATAGGCTTTTTTTGGATGGAGTTAAAATGCTGTTGTAGCAACCTATTCATCATGTATGATTTTAACCAAACTCTGATCAATGAGATTCTCACCTTTTATACTTATTCTGGTCAGTATATTCTCCTGCCAAAGCCGTAACATTTCCGACACTGAAGTTACTGATGAGATGGATACCGTTGAACAGGTGGTTGTACATGTAAAAGTTCCACGTGTGACCACTATGCCTGATTTCTCTCAGTATACTGACATCAAAGAAAAGAAGAAGGCGTTTTTCGACTTTCTGAGCCCCATGGTGGAGGAGGAGAATGCAAGAATACTTGACGAAAGAGCTAGGATCCAATCCATTTTCACAAACTATGACAAAACCAAAGTCCTCGTAAGTTCTGATAGTGCCTGGTTAATTCCCCTTGCGAATCAAATGAAAATGGCTTCATTTGACATTTCGAGTGCTACTCAGAGAAATGCACTTTTGCGAAAAAAGGATATCATCCCTCCATCACTTTTTTTGGCACAAGCTGCCAATGAATCTGGGTGGGGGACATCCAGATTTGCAAAGGAAGCCAATAACCTCTTTGGTCAATGGTGTTTCACCAAAGGGTGTGGCATCATACCTTCTAAGAGGATTGCTGGGAAGTACCATGAGATCAAGAAATTCGAGACGGTAAATGATGCCGTGAATAGTTACGTTCGGAATATCAATAGGCACAATGCTTATAGAGAGTTAAGGGCATTGAGAGAGCAAATGAGAAATAAAGGTATGGAAGCAACAGGAGAGCAACTCGCCGCTGGTCTGATAAGGTACTCTGCTCGGCGAGAAGCGTATGTCAAGGAGATCCAGTCTATGATACGGGTGAATCGATTGGACATTGATTATTAGCTATCGTGCTTCGCCTAGGGTATGATATTGCCGCTGAACCATCTAAGTCCATGAGCCTTGCAACTTTCTCAGATTATAAATTCCTTTTGAATCATGCTCCTGATTTTCACCGCTTTTTCGAAATGGTCGAGCTGATGCTTCTTAATCCACCATTCTGCTACTTCCATAAGTAATTCGGGATTTTCATTCTTGTTGGCAAAGAAGGCGTAAAAGGAGAGCCCTACATTTCCGCCTTTCTTCTCAATTTTTTCGGTGCAGATGTTTACCATTTTGAGGGCTATGTTTTTCATCTCTTATATTCTACTAATAAGCGTAAGACAGTTAATGCAATTAGGAGATAGCCTCACATGGCATTGAGATCAACTTTCACTGATAAATTCGAATATAGTCCACCACCATGGCACTTTCCTCAAATAAAGGATCAATATCCGACTCAATGGCAATGTTCATCAAAATGTATTGATCTGAATCGTATGGCCAAGTAGCATCATTTTTGATCTCGGGATTGTAGGTATAGTGTACTACGCTATCAACACTAAATTCCATCTTTTCATTAGACCATTCCACAGCATAAATGTGAAATTGATCAGATGCGTCAGCAACAATTCGGCCACCAATATTTTTCACTTTACCTCCATAACCAGAGCGATTATGTAGGGCGCTGGAGACATAGTCTTGTTCCTTACCCCAATGTTCCATGATGTCTATCTCGCCACAATCAGGCCAGCTCGTAGTACCAAAACCTTGCTCTTCCCAATAGGCACCATCCTCCGAGATGTTCTTACTCAACATCCAAATCGCTGGCCAGGTACCTTTGCCTTTTGGCAATTTGGCACGAACCTCTACACGCCCATAAGTGAAAACAAATTTGGAATTCAAACGAGCAGACGTATACTCTTTGATATAGCCTTGATCATCATACCTTTCTTTTTTGGCTACAATATGAAGAAACCCATCCTTTTGGAAAGTGTTCTCTTCCCTATCAGTATAGTGCTGGATCAATCCACCAAACCAACTTCCCCAGGAGGGAATCTTGGTCTGAAGAAACCATTTTTCTGAGTCAATGGCACCAGCTCCATCAAATTCATCTGACCATATCAGACTATCAAAGGGTAACCCAGTGGTTGTGCTGGACTTCTCACTTACCTCGGATTTCGAAAGAAACTGATAACCTAGGAAAATTATGGCTACTATGATGAGTGCGTATATCAGGAAGCTTTTATTCATTTCAGTACTTGGCTTGTTCGCGTATCATTTGGAAGGCAATATTAGGTAAGATGCTTGTCTCTGTTGCCAACTTTCATGCGCTTTCTTGTTGCAGTATCGTGCAGAATCTTTAACCACACAAACGATCAGAAATGCAACATGCAGTTCATTTTTACTTTTTCAGCTTTTCAAAGAATAGTTGGGCCACACTCAATGCGCGCTGTTCGTCTTTTTTCTTAAATGAATGCCCTTCCATTCGGGCAAGTATGTTTTTCAGCACCTGAATGGCCTTAATGATATTAGGTCCTTTGTTGAGCATCACACATTCTGCATGTGCTGCCATGGCTGCATCGCTAATTTCAGCTCTAGTTGGGATGCCCGTTTTGGCCAAGTTATCAAGTACTTGGGTGGCCCAAATGACAGGAATGTGAGCCGCTTCGCAGAGCCACAGTATTTGGTTCTGTACCTCAGAGATTCTGTCAAATCCAATCTCAACCGCCAAATCTCCTCGAGCGATCATGACGCCAATTTTATCACGTTCCATTCCCTTTATGATTATTTCCGGGAGATTTTCGAATGCTTCTTTATTCTCGATTTTAAAAACAATTCCGATATGTTCGGCTTTGTGTTTTTTGAGTTCATCATTAAGCTTCTGCACATCGGCTGCAGTCCTCACGAATGAGTAGCCAACAATATCTGCGTGCTGACATACGAAGGGTAGGTCAGCTATGTCTTTACTGGTTAGCGCAGGTAGATTAAGCTTGGTGTTGGGTAGGTTTATGCCTTTGTAAGAGCCCAATTTGGGTTTAAAGCACTCCGTAATCTCGAGAGCCAATTCATGCTCATTTTTGTCAATCACCTTTGATTTGATCATGCCATCATCAAACAAAATGAAGTCACCCACTTTGGCATCATTTATCATCTGATCAAGGAGGACAGGCACAACTTTCGCTCTCTTTTTGCCTCCAAGGATTGGTTTTTCGGGCGCTTCATTTTTGGTAAGAAAAATGTGCTCACCGGTTTGAATTGGAATGCTTTTTTTAACCTTTCCTTTTTTGTTTTTGAACACAATTTTCGCGGTGCGAAGTTTCGGGCCAGACAAATCCATATAGATTTTGATCGTACGTCCTGTTTCCTGTTCGATTTCCTTGATGAAAGCGACCATCTTCCCCCACGTCTCCAAATCGCCATGACTAAGATTTATTCTGGCTATCTCCATGCCATTCAAAAACATGCTTTTTATGAGTTCCTTGTCTTCAGCCGCTTCATCCGGGAGTGTAACCATTATCTCCGTAAAATGGTCTGTCTCAGTCTCATGGAACAAACTATTGGCATGAGCCCTCATCAGCTCCTTACTTCTTATATAGCCAATGATGTCAATATTGGTTTTGATATGGAATGGTGTGTTTTGAATGAGATTTAGATTCCTTACTACACTGTAGAGATTACTAAATACGTAACCCTCTGTAGACCTCAAAGAGGAGACACCTAGATCTGATAGCTTCCCGTGATATTTTCTTAAATCCTTACTTCTGAGTAGAAGGTATCGGAGCAGGTTTTTAGCACTCAATTGATAGACGGGGTGAACGTTGGCTATCAGGCTATCTAGGAGGTCTTCCTTATTGATGATCTCTTGGAGTATCTGAGAAAGCTCCTGCTCTAAGTCTTCTATTGTCATCTTCGATTATTTACGTTTGATGAGTGCCTCAATCTTTAATGTGATTTGCTGCCGTTAATATCATCACAATTAGTTGGATAGAACGAAATGAGCAGACATTAATTTCTATTCGTGTCTTAATTCTATGACTATCACTTCTTTAGTAGCGTGTCTGAGAGAGTTGCTATAACCAGAGGGGAATATTTGGAAGAGTTCTGGATTTAGATGTTTAGACCTGACAGGTTTTTAAAACCTGTCAGGTCTGCCTGAGACCCAACCCATGCTACGAATTTTCGCAGAACAATGTTTCTCCTTGAATCCCCTCAAGCGCGGAAGCAACTTCCGCATCATATGAAAGGTCTGAAAATACAAAAGCACAGCTCAAAAAGGAAAAATCATAGCTATGATTTCTAAAAATGGTAACTACGTTTTTTAAAAATGAAAGCTTCCATTTTGGTGGACTCTAAAAATCTCTCTTTTTGAGCGCTGAGAGGGGTTTTTATTAGGGTTGGTTGGGGGGCTAAAATGGTGGAAAATTGGGGAGAATTTTGATGGGAAAAGTAGGGGATGAGTAGGGTTGGTTTAAGTGAGTCATTGTATCAATTGACTGATGCTATTCTTATTACCTATAAAGCCGGCTCTGGTTCAAGAGTGATTGCATCAAAATGCTGATGAAAAACTCACTTTTAGCAGCGCATCAATCTATCAGGTTTGGAACAGAAACAGTAGACGAGTAGATTGAAAATACACAGCCGATAATACCGCGGCTCAGTGTAACACTTAGAATAAAATCATACGAGCGCCCTGCACCCATAGATTTTGGATTCTAATTGTTGTAGGTTGTTTATTTTATCATTCCCCTGAGATATTTAATTTCAGTAAGCATCTCTTCTCTATCAGCTTCGGATAAACTTTTATCTAACCCAAGGTCTGTGACTCACAGACTTCAACAGGGGTCCGCCGACTTAGCATTTGTCAGCGTCATCGTTAATTAAATGTCTGCCTGCCAACCTCCAAGATGTTACCCCGGGGATCAACTATCCAATATTGAGGAACCCTGTTCAGTTTCCATTTTTTAGTAAACTCGTTCGCCTCTTCAAGTGTCTGGAATCTGTTCATTGGTCCAATCCACAGATTGATGCTCTCGGATGATATCTTTTCAGCATATCCTTTTTCTTTCCAGTGTTTTTCAATGAAGTCCAGTGAAATGTTGATCTGTTTAAAGTTCTCAAATCCTCTTCCCTTCATTAGCCGTTTCCCAGTTGGAATTTGTTCGACACACTCACATAGGGCAGCCCAATGAGAGTGCCAGAAGTCAATGTAAATATGTGTTCCAGAAAAGGCGCTTAGTTTGATTGCACTACCTTCTGAATTGTAAAATTCCAAATCAGATACATTCTTACCAATCAATTCAGATTGGTATTCATCCTGACGAAATAAGGAAGTTGCTAAAGAAAGGAACGCTATCGCTGAAATGATTCTCACAGTTTAGTCATTGACGCTAACGGTTAGTATATGGCAAGTAGGGCAGTAGAAAGCAATAAACTTTCAAGTTTGCACTGAGCCAAAGCGTTGTATTTTGTTTTTAATTTATTCATCTTAAAAGTCAAATCAACCATTTGGCGGTGTTGGTAAATAGCACTGGACATTCGTAAACTGTCTTGTCCTGAAATAGGTTGACCGAAATTGCTTTTGATGAAGTTGTAAATAT
>CAYGPP010000130.1:0-11842 GCA_964351885.1 uncultured Marinoscillum sp. | reverse complement strand
ACCTAGTTGGGCAGGATTCTTAACGCTGATGTGATAGATGGAAGCGGCATTGGTGGGGATTAGTTCGGCCACATCAAAATTGTCCGCAGGCGAAGAGAACAGGTGGAGGTAATCATCTTGATCATCCGCAAATGTGAAGCCTGTCAAGCCGATGGATTGGTTGGAGAACTTTATATCCAGATAGCCGGATTGAGCGAACGAAATATTCGTAGGGTTCCTTGTGAGTGTATTGATAAAAGAAGACAGCTTTTCATAGTTGACATACAAGTTGCCATGATCTTGCTTCAATTTCGCTAGTGAATAGAGTTCGGGATGACGATTTTTGAAAGCTTCCAATTCTACATTGGCCACTGTGCGAATAGCATCTTCAACTAGAAAAGCGCTAAAGCTGCCAATAAAGAAATTCTTGTAAAAAATGTAAGTAAAAGTTGGTCCCAGGTTTTCTGAGATTTCAGTGATCGTAAATCCTTCATATTCTCTCGAGCGCTTGTTGAATGTTCCCTTGCTGAAGTGGGATTGCGCCCGGCTAAGGAATGCCTGTTGTGATAAGTTCTTGATTTCTACAACAAAGAGTAGATCAAAATTTTTACTGGAAGTAACGTGCAGGGACGTTAGGGTTGGAGACTGTGCAAAGAACTTTCGGAAGTTACCATTCTCAGCGATGCTATCTAAAATGTCGATATTTCTCTCAATAGCACGAATCTCATTGATAAACGAAAGATTTGTCCAGATTTCAGTCTCACTCATGGACTCAAGAGAAGGGATTAGATTGTCTGATTCATAAACCAAGAGCGTGTTATTGGGAACGAACGACCATGGAGAAAGGTCAGAATCCTTTACCACATTTTCGTAAGTAAAGTAGCCTGCTCCTGCAAGAAGAATAACGGCTAGAAAAATGAGAAATCGTTTCAAGAAAACCTATGATTTAGAGGCGTAAGATACGAAGGATTAAGTCAATTATCGAAGCGATCATATTGACATTGAGCATATAGCTTATGCTGTTTTATTTTACTTCAGTTAGTTGTGCTTTGTAAGAATCCCTGGCCTTTTCTACTAATCGTAATATTCACATAGTGGATTTGAAATTAAGGCTCCCGAGCTATTGGCATAAAATAAATAGTCTCGGTATTCAAATCTCCCCGTTCATAAGGTTGGCATAGCAAAACAGTAGGCTTCACAAGGCTTTAGGAATATTTTATAATGACTGCACGTATCTTTTTTGATTAAAAGCTTTAGCAAAGACTCGTTTAATCCCTATTCTTCGTCATTTCGTCAAAGTCATCTTAGATAACTTCCATAAATATCTAAAAATAGTCCATTCATGTAGTATATTCGAAGTTAGTTTTGTGAGAGAACCGCCTATGACCTTCCGATTTGCATTAGTTTTTTCCGTATTTTTTTCTGTAGCATCTACCAACGCCCAGAAATTACTTGTTTCTGAGCCTCAAATTGAAGAAGGCAAAGTGAGCCTTGTCGCTACGATAGAGGCTAGTCACAGTCCTCGAGAGAGATACAATCTCTACATCTACAGTTCGGTCAACAGCTACGCTCGACCTATTTCATACAAGGTGACGGATATGATTCCTGGTCAGGCATACCCTCTTTCTTTCGATGGGGGAGAAGAGATTGGTTCATTTGAAGGAGAGTTACAGTTTCGCTTTGAGATAGAAGCTTCTCGGTTTCCATTGAAAATCGAAACTGAGAAATCAAAGTTCAGGCGGGGCAAGTCATTAGCGCTAGACTGGAGCGACTACCACGGAGTAGGACCTTACCAGGTAGAGTTATGGCAAAACAATCAACTACAAGAAGTGCTCGCCAGTAGAGTAACAGAGACTAACTGTGAAGTACTTCTGCCTAAGAAACTGGAAAAGGGAAACGACTATGACCTCAGGGTCAAAGCATTGGCTAATAGCGAAATGGATACAGAGCAAATGCCTGTAACGATTCAAGGAAAATATGGAATTGCGGTTAAGATTTTACCAGTTCTGGCAGTTGGAGGAGTGGTTCCATTGATATTAACCTCAGGAGATCCAAAAGGTATTGGAGAGCTTTCAGATCCACCTGGCCCACCGTCCAATTAATATAGAGTAGAGGGATGCCGTCAAATCAAAATTAAACGCTACCAAAAATGAAAAGAATTAGTTTACTTTCACTCATAAGCCTTGTTATCACCTTCACAGTGATAGGACAAGTCCCTCAGACCATGCACTTTCAAGGGTTTCTTGCTGATCCCGGAACTGGGGATGCCGTGACCGATGGAGATTATTCAATAATCTTCACCATCTATGATAATGTAAGCGTCGGTAGCTCTTTGTGGACGGAGACTCATAGTACAGTCGCTGTAGCAGATGGTTACTTTTCTGTCATATTGGGAAGTGAAGGAGCGCCATTGGATATTGCTTTTGACATTCCATACTTTCTGGAGGTTGGAGTTGGGGGTGAGACCTTAAGTCCTCGCTATACTTTGTCTTCTTCGTCTTATGCATTTAAGGCTCAATCAGTGGAGGGAATTACTATTGATAATAATGGCTATGTAGGAATTGGTACTGAAACCCCAGCTGTAAACCTCTCTATATCAGGAGAAGGTGGTAATACATCACTACATGTTAATAATTACGCAGATTCAGGAAGACCAAGGATTGCTTTAGTAAAACAGAGAGGCACCATAGATGTACCAGAGTCAGTAGTTGCTGGCGACCAAATTGGTAGGCTAGATTTCTCTTCATACAATGGCACAGCTGTTTCGGCAGCTGTACGAATTGCGGTGGAGAGCGTGGATCCAGCAAATCATTCAGGGAAGCTTATAATTTCTACAAAAGACAATACGGGAACTGAAAATGAAAATTTTACCATCGATGAAGATGGTTTTGTTGGAATTGGAACGGTAAGCCCAAGTGAAGCATTAGAAGTGGCTGGGAATGTTAGGGTTAATGATAAACTAGGTATAGGAACTACTTCATCGATTGATCCAAATTCGGCAGGAATAGATTTAAGGGTACAAAATGGCCATGCAGTAATTATCTCTCCAAATAATGGTTTCAGTAGATCTGCTGATGGTACCAATTTGCCAACGTTAATGTTACAATCTACACGAAATAATGGAGATGGAGCAGGTGCGTCCATTGGGTTTGAGGGAAAATACACAGATGGGGGAAGCACAATTGAACTTGGTCATATACGTGTAGATAAAGCGAACAGCACATCACCAAATAGCAGTGGTCTAATGAAATTTTATGTAAGAGATAACTCTGGTGGTCTAGGAGAAAGAATGAGAATTAGTAATACGGGAAATGTTACAGCTACAGGCTCATTTTCAGGCGGAGGATTGGACTTTGCCGAATATTTCGAGAATGAAGAACAGATGATTTCTGGGGATATTGTTGGAATCAATCTAGAAACGGGAAGAGTGAGAAAATATCATGTGGGCGATGAGTTTGTTGGTATCGTTTCAAGTGATCCGAGTTTTGTTGGGGGATTAAAATTGGGTGAAGAGGCTTCCGATGATCAAACGCTAGTAGGACTTACAGGGCAATTGGAATTTAATAAGGATCAAGTCATAATAGAGAACAGGATTGTGAAGACCCTGGATAGGAAAAAAATTGGTGTATTACTTAGCACAGGTAGAGTATTTATTAGATGATATACAAACAGATTTACTTACTGGCATTACTTTGTTGGGCAACCCTGGTAAGCGCACAAACTGTAGAACTCAACCGAGAGGTTAGTTACTCTGGAGGCAGTGAATCCAGCGGTAGCTCCTACCAACTCGTAAGCTCATTCGGACAGTCAACTTCCGGGAACGCTGCTTCGGCAAGCTTTAGTCTTAGGTCATCTTTGGTGAATGCCAATGCAGTGGTTGTTGAGGAACCTACAGCACCACCAACAGATCTTACTTTTTTCAACAATTCCGGTGGGTGCTTTTCCACTAACATGACCGCATCTTCTGATCCTAATGTATCAGGATATCTTTTTGTATTTAATTCAACCCAGGCACCAACCTTCATACCTGAGGACGGAACAGAGTATACGTTAGACTTCTCGACGCCTTTGTCTGATGGAAGCTGGATGTGGGGCCCTTCTTCCGGGACTATCCGAAATTTGTGTGGTCAATCCAATACCACATATTATGTATCCATTTGGGCGTATAGCGGATCTGGAGATCAAATCAATTATCTCAACGCAACTCCACTGACAGGTCAAGTGACAACTCAAGGTGATCCAACTATTGAGTCAATAAGTCCAAACTCTGGATCCCCAGGATCTAGTGTGGTAATAACGGGCACGAACTTTAGCGAAACTGCTACGAATAATGAAGTTTTATTCAATGGTGAAGCGGCTGAAATTCTAGGAAATCCAACTACAACCAGTATGACTGTGACAGTCCCAGTTACAGCCACAACAGGACCCATATCTGTAAGAGTTGGTGTAGGGTTGGCAAGTGGTAGTTCGTTAACTGCCACTAGCAGCGAAGATTTTGCAGTTTTATTAATTGGCACGATCGCCCAATACTCCTTTGATGGAGACGCTACCGATCAATCAGGAAACGGAATTGATGGAGCGATCAATGGAGCTGTGCTAGCTACAGATCGTTTTGGAAATGCCAATGGAGCTTATAGCTTCGATGGAGTAGATGATTATATTAATTTGGGAAACAGTTCATTATTTCAATTCACAAATTCTTTTTCAGTTAGTGTTTGGATGAATTCAAATTTTCAGAGCGGTTTTGAAAAGCTGGTTGGAAAAGGACAGTTCAGTTGGGCTTTAGGAAGAGATGCTAGTACCGATAATGTTCGATTTGGAGCGGATGGATTATCTGTTTTGGCTGTAAATACCTCCAATGTTAATGATGGAAACTGGCACCATATTGTTGGTTCATACGATGGTTCAAACCTTTCGCTTTATGTTGATGGAGTCTTGGAGGATCAAAAAGCAGAGTCTGGAACTGTAGCGGTCAACGCCATTGATGTTTGGATCGGAGCAAATTCGGAGGATGGTGCCAACGATTATACAGGATTGCTTGATGATATCACTATATACAGTGTAGGTCTGTCCGCTTCCGAAATACAGAGCCTTTATAGTGCCGACAATTGGCTCCAAGAATCTCCTAATTCATTCGTCACCACCTGGCAAACCACAGGTTCTAGCGAAACCATAACCATCCCCACCACAGGCTCGGGATATAGCTATACCGTAGACTGGGGAGATGGAACGGTTGAATATGGACAGACTGGAGATGCTTCACATGCCTACGCATCCGCGGGAACCTACTCAGTGGCTATTCAGGGAGATTTTCCAAGGATCTATTTTAACAATGGAACGGAAGGCCAAATGAAAGATAAGATTCTCAGTGTTAATCAATGGGGAGGTATTAGCTGGTCTTCGATGGAGTATGCCTTTTACGGTTGTACTAATCTTGTAGTGGATGCTACAGATGCACCGGATCTTACCAATGTTACAGACTTGACAAGCCTGTTTAATGGATGTGCCTCGTTTAATCAGAGCATTGATCATTGGGATGTAAGCACCATCACAAGGATGACCAGTACGTTTGAAGCTGCTACCTCCTTCAATCAACCGCTTAACTCCTGGAGCACAAATAGTTTAACAACTCTGAATAGGACATTTGAAGGGGCTTCTGCCTTTAATCAGCCATTATCTAACTGGGATGTAAGTTCCGTTGATAATTTTGACCGAACTTTTGGAAATTCCACCCTCTTCGATCAATCACTAGCAGCTTGGGACATAAGCAGTGCAGGATTCATGGGATTTATGTTTGAGGCTAGTGGAATCTCCATAGGAAATTACGACGCTACATTGCTGGGGTGGGCTACACTTGATGCTGGAGAAAGCTCAATACCCACAAATGTGACATTTGGAGCGTCTGGAGTAAAGTATTGTAGTAGCGAAACTGCAAGATTGGATCTAATTAATACGTATTCATGGACCATTTCAGGAGACATACTGGATTGCCCAGATCTATTAGTTCAATATCTGCTAGATGGGGACGCAATAGATAATTCTGACTATGGATTTGATGGAACCGTTTTTGAAGCGGAACTGACGACTGACAGATTTGCGAATACCAATTCCGCATACAGTTTTGATGGAGTAGATGATAAGATTTCGATCCCATCAACGAATCAGACTCCAACTAATCTTACCATGTCTGCATGGTTCTACTTCCCAGAAGGCGGAGGAGACGCTACCCATCAGATAATGGAAATAGATGGAGCGGCTTTCTTAGCAGTTTCAGCAGGATTGTTTAAAACAGGCCTAAGCTTGGATGGCGGTTTTCAGGTGCCTGAAACAGCAGTAACTCATAGCGAATGGCATTTAGGAACATTGACGTATGATGGATCATTCTTACGCTCTTACCTAGATGGAGTTTTTTTTGACGAGAGAGCTAATGCTGGACCAATTGCTTATTTAAATGCTACGAGCCCTATCAACATTGGAACTTCTGCATTTTCAGGAAGTTTCTTCAATGGCGCTATCGATGATGTATCCATCTATGGAATAGCACTCTCTGATGCTGAGATCTTAGCTTTATATAATGATAGAGGATTTGTAAATCCAAGAACACCGCTGGAAGCTATATATTCAGCCCTTGGTGGAGACAATTGGAACAATAATTCTAATTGGAATACTGAAGAGAGCCTAGCCAGTTGGCATGGCGTTACGATGACCAACGGTCTTGTGACTGGTTTGGAGTTACCATCAAATAATTTGGTAGGAAACATTCCTATTGAGGTAGCAGATTTGCTTCATTTGGAGAGACTTAGGTGGTTTAATAATCCAGGAGTTACAGGGAATATTCCAATAGAAATTGGGAATCTAACCAACTTAACAAATCTCAGTTTTCAAGCATGTAGTCTGACAGGTAGCATCCCTACTGAAATTGGAAATTTGACCAGTTTAACAAATTTGGTGCTGGGACCTAACCAACTCACTGGAGCTGTACCCGCTTCATTTTCCAATTTAACGAACGTTACAACATTTGCTATTCACGAAAATCAATTAAGCGCTCTACCTGATTTGACAGGGATGCCAGCAACTTCACTATTTTGGATCCAGGGTAATAAGTTTGGGTTTGAAGAATTGATAGTTAATCAAGCTTATACGAGTTCCGCTAATTCAAATTTTAGTCCTCAAACCGCTGACGATGAGGAAATATTGACGGTAATAAATAATCAAGAGGTTACCCTTACAACATCGGAATCAGCACCTAATACCAATTATCAATGGTATTTCAATAATGAAATCATCAATGGAGCTGATTTGCAAGATCATATTTTCACATATAATGCTTCATTAGAAGGAGAATACTTTGTGCAGATGACCAACGATGATTTTGCTGGTGTGACCATTAATAGAGCTGCTTATATAGTAAGAGATGAGGTCAATACAACACCAACAGATGTTACATTGGCCGGTGGATCTACCGAAGGAGTGCTGAAAGAAGGAGTGGTGATTGGTACTTTGGTAGGTGTTTTAGAGACAGTTGATGCAGATCCTGTAGATACTTATACCTATACTTTAGTGGCAGGCGCTGGAGATGGATTCAATAGTTCTTTCACCATCTCAAACGATTCCGTTTTCACAGCGGTTGAAATGGATCCTGTTGCAACGCCCTCACAAAATTTTAGGGTTCGATCAACAGATGCAGGTGCGGCATTTGTTGAGAATATTTTTGTAATACTAATTTCTCCGATTCAAGTATGTAATAATGAGGTGTTTACAGCTACTTCTGGTTCTTTTAGTGATGGAAGTGGAATTTTTGAATATGAAAGTGATTTCAGCTGTAATTGGCTCATAGAGCTATCATCTGAAAATCAGGTAAGGCTTTCGTTCAGTGAGTTTGCTACGGAGCAAAATTACGATTTTGTGAGAGTGTATGACGGGAGCGATGCGACTGCTACCTTATTAGGAGAATTTTCAGGAACTACAATTCCTGAGACGATTATATCTTCATCCAATACACTCTTCGTCACGTTTGAATCGGATAATGTAATAGTTGGAGCAGGATGGACAGCCAATTACAGTCAAGTAACACCAGTAGCTGATTATCCTTTTACAGATGGTAGTTTGGATGATTTCTCAGGTTATGGAAACAACATTTCTTTTAATTCGGCAACACTTACAAGTGATCGATTGGGAGGAGGGGCATATGATTTTGATGGTAGCACAAGCTACATGCAAGCGCCAAGCACGCTTTCGGGATCAAATGTCCCATTTTCAATCTCAGCATGGATTTATTGGGATGGGGATAATGGAAGTATTCAAGAAATTGTTAGCTGGTGGAACGAAAGCTCAACCTCTAAAGTATATCTCGGACCTCAATCCAGTGGCGAATTACGCTTTGGAGATAGCTTTGGAAACACAGGGGTTTTTCTTCCGAGTAATGAATGGGTACATGTGGCAGCTACATATACTGGATCAGTTTCATCAATTTATCTCAATGGTAATTTAGAAGTAACATCAGGTGCTGGTCTTAATAACGATTTTGGAGGAGGTGATTTATTTATTGGTAAGCAGGGGACAAATGATAGTGAGTATTTTGGGGGCAATATTGACGAAATTAAGATTTATGATATTGCTCTCTCAGCTAATGAAATAAGCAATCTATATACAGCTACTTCCACTAGCTTAATTGCATACTTACCATTTAACAACAGTTTCGATGATGAATCAGGAAATGAAAATGGGGGAACTGATTTTGGCTCTGGAAATGTCTTTAGCAACGATCGATTGGGAGTGCCAACAAGTGCGTTTGAATTTGATGTGACAAATGCGGGGGTAGTAGAAATTTCGTCTTTCGCTAATGTTGATCTTGGAGATGAGATCACAGTGATGGGATGGATTAGACCAGATACATATCCGTCAAATGATATCCAGTTATTCAATAATTCTTATTTAAGCGGTTCTGGCTTTGAGTTTAGGTTGGTGAAAGAAGATCTAACGGATGATTCTAAAAGGAAATTGTTTGCGGGAGTCACTGGTATTTCCTATGGTAGCTATGCAGAGACGACCGTTTCTGTAGACGAATGGACTCATGTTGCTTTTAGATTTTTGAGAGGCCAAGGAACTGCGCTCTACATCAATGGTAAAAAACTAACAACGTATGGATTTGTAGAAGGGACGAGTGATTTACCTATTCCAATATCATCAGATGGAATCTTGATAGGAGAAGGTTTTGATGGAGAGATGGATGAAATAAAAGTATTCAATTCAGCACTCACAGATCAAGAAATTTTAGATGAGTATGAAGATAATTTATGGCCTTTTGCTTTTTTGGCTTTTAGAGGACCAGAGGGGATGGGAGAAAACACCATTGATCAAGGATTGGAAATTAATCCTATTGATAGTGATAGCTATTTAGGAGCGTTGCAGCTTTATTTTGATGGAGATTATCAGTTTAGAGCTACGGCACCAGATGGACTATTTGAAGCTTTCATGGGAGACAATGAATTGGATGGCATTGCAGAGACACAAGCGACTCAAATTCCATTAACGGAAGGTTTTTATGCAGTAGGATTTAGACAATCCAATTTTCAATATTTTGTTGAGCCAATTAACTCCGTTGGAATTATTGGTAGCGCTTTGACTGGAGATAATTCCGGTTGGGATTCAGACATTGACCTGACACAATTAGGTAATAGTTTTTATCAGATTCAAAATCTAAATCTTTATGACGGTGACTTTAAGCTTAGAATCAATGACGATTGGAGCTTCATAGATTGGGGGAGCAATAACCTTGATGGCACACTCGATTATAGAGGTAATAACATCCCTATGACCGCAGGAACCTACACATTAACTTTCGATTTAATAAATAATAAATACACGTTTATTGATGTTACCTCATCAATAGCTGTCGCAGAGCTTGATTTTAGTGGGAATCTAATTGATGATAGTGGGTTCGAAAATGATGGAGCATCGGCAAGTACTACATTTACCACAGGTCGCTTTGGGTCAGAAAATACAGCAATCGTTCTAGATGGATCTAATAATGTAAATCTTGGAAATGATGCATCACTGAATCTTTCCAATGGATTCACGATGAACATATGGATCAATCCATCTGATAATGACAATGCAGGTGGCATCTTCACAAGTGGAGGCAGTTTTCATCAACACATTTATCCTACAGCATTTGATTGGAGATACTTTCAAAGCGGTGTTGAGAAACCAATCAATGGAATTCCTATAGAAGCGCCGATTGGCACCTGGACCATGATCACCTGGACGTATGATGGAGGTGCTATGCGTTTCTATGACGATGGGGTCCTAGTATACACAGAAGCTGTTTATGGTGCTATAGATATCAATGCGAATTCATATTCAATTGGTGATGGTTTTAATGGGGCAATTGATCAATTCTCGTGGATTGATGGTGTGCTCTCAGATAAGGAAATTCAGTATTTATACAATGAAAATGTAATCCTTGACTATGCCCTTAATGGAAACACCAATGATCAAAGTGGAAATAACATTGATGGCTCTTTACCAAATGGAGGAACCTATACAGATGATAGGTTTGGAAGTGCTTCTAGTGCGTTGAGTTTAAATGGCACGGATCAATACATTGAAGTGGGGAATGCCAATGAAGCATTGATCACGGGTAATGAAATTACCTTTGAAGGTTGGTTCAATGCTTCAGATTTGACTGGAGGAGCTTTTCTCTTTTCTTCACCTGGTATTATAGCCTTCATCGATGACGCTGGTATTTTGGGTTTTGCGCCCCAAACTACCGAAGCATCTTACGTTACTGAATCCACTGTTTCAGTAGGATTAGATGAGTGGTTTCACTTTGCGGGAACATACGATGGTTCCATAGTGAAAATTTATGTGAATGGAGTAGAAACAGCAAGTAACCAGATTGATCAAATATTGAATATCAATGCTTCTGGATCTACAGAAATAGGATCAAATGGAGGATCTTATTTTGCAGGATCATTAGACGATGTAAGTGTGTACAACTACGCCTTGAATCTGAACGAAATACAGGAGTTGTATGCTGAGAATAATTATTATCCAGGTTTTGATACATCGAGATTCACTGGCTTTATTCCGACTTATTATGGTGCTCATATATTTGGCGATATAGATGACGACTCTGATTATGATCTTATGTCAGCTGGATATAGGCAGGATGCCTTCCTACTTGATGTGGTTAAACTTTTAGAAAATAATAATGGCAATTTTTCTGAAGCTGAATTCAATCTCGTCGAGAGATCTTTTCAAGCAGATTTAGCCTTTGGTGATTATAATAATGATCAAATGATAGATGTGCTGGTAACTGGAGATAACGATAATGGCAGGGTGATGACCATATACTCAAATCAGGCAGGAAGTTTAGAACCGGATTTTGAAGATTTAGATGGGGTGAGCAATGGACAAGCGAAATGGAGTGACTTAAATAATGACGGCCGTTTGGATATCGTGTTAGCAGGTACCTCAACGTATGGTTTTAGTGGAGACACCTATTATCAGAATTCTAACGGGTTGTTTGAGAAAAGTACATTTTGGTTGGGCGGCTCTAATTCTTATTATTCTATTGAAACGGGCGACTTTGATTTGGATGGAGATTTAGATGTTTTATCGACCGGATCCAGTGAACAATTTAAAGCTATTTTGCTTGAAAATAGGAACGGAGAATTGTTTGAGTCCGATATTTTGAAAAGTCAAAATATTAAGGGGTTATCTTTTTGGATTGATTTTGATCTTGATGGGGATTTGGATATTGGGGTAAAAGGTGAATCATTTAAAATATTTGAGAACTCCAATTCGGTGTTTACAGAAAAATTTAGCTTTAGAGCAGAGGGAGGAAAGAATATTAAGG
>CAYGPP010000129.1:0-11891 GCA_964351885.1 uncultured Marinoscillum sp. | reverse complement strand
TATCGAGGATGTTTACAGATTTATTGAATCCTTCAGTGATATCATCGGAATCTTCAAGGTAGGCAAGCGTGAAATTAGTCTTCTCTCTTCCGAGAGAGCCTTGAAAAAAGAACGTTAAATCGAAGTTTTTATAGCTCATCGCATTGTTCAAGCCCAGTGTATAATCTGGATCAAACTGCCCCAATAATATCCGGTCTTCTGGTGTAATCACCCCATCATCATTGATGTCTTTGTACTTAAAAGATCCAGGCTGAGCGATTGCTACGGATGATTGATCTGGACTATTGGTGATTTCATCGGCCGACTGAAAAAGGCTAAGGACCTGAAAGCCGTAGATGCCTCCTAATGGACCGTTCTCCACCGCTATCTGCTCTCCTTCTGGATAGAATCCTGATCGATCTCTCCACTGATTTTCATTAAACGCCAGATTGAAAGAAGTCGTCCAGTTGAAATCACCAACTATATTTCTGGAGGTTAATGCTAGTTCATAACCCCTGTTTCTAATACTTCCCGCATTGGTAGTGACTACTTCAAATCCGGATGTTGCTGGTAGTTGAAAATCTAGTAACACATCGTTGGTAGTCTTCTGATAAACATCAATGGAGCCATAGATACGACTTTTCATAAAGGCAAAATCAATCCCAATATTTAATTGACTTGTGGTCTCCCAACGAAGATCTGGATTATCAGGACGCAGCGCTGCTAGCCCAACAATAGGAGTTCCATTTTGACCAAGGACGGTTCTTCTCGTGATGTTATATAAGGACTGTGATCGCTTATTTCCGATCTCCTGATTGCCTATTTGTCCATAGCTAGCTCGCAACTTTAGTGTTTCGATAAAGGATGCGTTGAAAAATTCTTCATTGTGAATTTTCCATGCGACAGCTCCAGAGGGAAAGTATCCCCACTTATTATTTGGCCCAAATCGGGTAGATCCATCGGCTCTAAAGGTGGCAGTAAAAAGGTACTTATCGTTAATAGAGTAATTGACTCTGCCCAAGTACGATAGTAGTCGTGAGCGCTCTTTGTAGTTTTGATCAAACAGGGTATCAACCATAGTTAATTCTTCGAAGTTGGTCGTCTGATCCGCAAAATTGAAAAACAGGAAGTTGTCACCTTCATAATCGAACTGTTGATAGGTGTACCCAGCCACGGCACTTAAATTATGACCTTCAGCAATTGTCTTTTGATAATTCAATGTGAACTCTGTAAGAATATTGGTATTCTCAGCATTCCCAATTTCACCTTCCCCATTTGCCTGCTCTCCCCGGATCACCGTGGTTGGGATGTACCCTTCTCTTCTGGAGGAAGACTTGTCCAACCCAAAGTTGATCTTGGCACTGAGTGAATTGGTTAAATTATATTCCGCAGTGAATGAGGTGAGTACTCGGTTCGTCTGTGTATTGTCTTCAATGTCCAATAGAGACATTGGATTAGGGATTTCTGCTCTGAATGGATGTAGTGAAAATTCCCCATTGTCCTGACGCACATCAAGGAGTGGCGACCATAGCCGGGTATTATCAAACAATCCTCCAAATTCGGGACCCCCACCTCCACCAAATGGAATCTGTGCGTCATTCGTTCTGGATAGTAAAACGCTTCCAGAGAGCTTCCATTTTTTAACCTTATAGTCCAGATTGGCTCTGCTCGAAAAACGCTCTAACTGAGAACTCCCCACAATTCCATTATGAAGGAAATAGTTTCCAGAAACATAGTATCTGAGGTCGTCCACACTTCCGCTCAGACCAATTTGGTGCTGCTGAATAGATCCCAGCCTTGTGATCTGATCGATCCAATTTGTGCCTTCTCCAGCGGAGTTGATAAAAACGGGAGAATAGATCGGACTTGAAGTAGGATTCTTAGCTACATGTACTTCATTGGTAGCTCGGGCAAATTCACTTGCATTGAGCATGTCGTATCTTCTATCAAGTTGTTGTATACTGCTAGACCCACTGTAGTCAATGGTCATCTTCCCTCCTGAACCTCTTTTGGTGGTGATCAATACTACCCCATTGGCTCCCCTCGCTCCGTAAATTGAAGTTGCTGAAGCATCCTTCAATATTTCAAGTGAGACTATGTCTTTAGGGTTGATTCCATTTAGTGGATTTCTAGCTGGTGCGGTACGGTATCTTGAAGAAGAACCTGGTTGTATTCCATCTCCTGTAATCGGTAATCCGTCAATTACGTATAGAGGACCATTACCCCCCAGAACAGACGAGGCTCCTCTTATCTTGATATCAAATCCTCCACCTGGTTGAGCACTGGATTGTGTAAGTACTACTCCGGGTGCAGTGTTTTGAAGAAAGTTACTTACAGATACCACCGGCCCTGGATTCAAATCCTCTGTTCTGATGGAGGCTACAGATCCTGTAATGTCACTTCTTTTCTGAGTTCCGTAACCCACTACTACTACTTCATCCAAAGCACTATAGTCAGGTTGAAGTCTGATATCAAAAAACTCTTTAGATGCTATTGTTTCTACTTTCTGATACCCAATAAAACTGATAGTGATTTTGGTCCCTGCATCTACATCCAAACTGAAGTTGCCGTCAATGTCAGAAACTGTTCCAGTGCTCGAATTGGAACTAAGAATAGTTGCGCCCGGCAATCCTGATCCATCCGAATCATCCACTACTCGACCTTTTACTTGAGCATCAGCATACATGATGAACGAGATCGAAAGGATGGTAAACAAAAGCAGCCGACGTGCTTGCGAGTTTTGTTGTTTGATCTTGTTTGACCGAAAAAAGTGTGAGGTAGAATCTGTCATAGGTAGCTTGTTAGAATTAACAAAATCACCGAGAACACACCAATCAATGCTATCCCGGTCAATGTAAGCTTTAGAGATGCCTTTTTCATTTTATGCTTTCGTTGAATGTGAATGATTCAAAATTCACATTAACTGCATGATATGATGGGTGACTAATTCGCTATTATGGTCGTGTAAACTCGTTTAAGTCCTAGAAGCATGATTTTTAACGTAATCTGTAGGTGTAGAACCGAATTTTTTCTTAAAAATCTGAGAGAAGTATTTTCGATCATTGAATCCTACTTTGTAGCAAGCCTCCGTTACTCCGAACCCGTGTTCAGTTAATAGGGTGCACGCTTGAGTCAATCGATAGTCTCTTATAAACTCTACTATCTTAAGTCCAGTAAGGGCTTTCAATTTTTTGTAAATCACCGAATGACTCATGCCCATTTGGTTAGCGAGAAACTCAGCTCCCAACTCGGAGTTGTCTAAGTTTTTATCAACCAGCTCTGTCAAATCAGACAAGAATTTCTCATCGGGAGAGTTTATATCCAATTCCTTGGGCTGCGTGATGAATTCGTTGCGAATTTTAGTTCTCAATCGTTCCTTATTTTGAAGGATATTCTTGACCCGTGTCTGAAGCAGTAGCTTATTGAATGGCTTAGTGATGTACTCATCTGCACCTATATCAAAACCCTCTTTTTTAAATATCAAGCCCGTTCTGGCGGTCAGCACCACTACGGGAATATGAGAGGAAATTCGGTTGGTTTTTATATTGGACAAAAGTGTGATACCATCCATAATAGGCATCATCACGTCTGTGATGATCAAATCAGGCAATTCAACTTTGATCTGTTCGAGCGCTTCTTGACCATTCGTAGCTGTAATGATCCGATAAGCACCAGAGAACGCTTCTTTGATGAATTCCCTAATTCCCTCATTGTCTTCTACTATTTGAATGAGCATTTCCTGATTCGGAACAAGTATTTGCTCGTCAATAGATTCCTTAACTGTGTACTGACTCAGCTCTTCACTATCCGGTTTATCAGTCATTAAGAAAGCTGTATCAAAATGCTCATGACCCTTGCGCAATTTGACCGTGAAGGTTGACCCTATACGTTCTCTGCTTTCTACACCCAATTCACCGCCATGAAGCGCTACCACTTCCTTTACGATGGACAAACCAATGCCAAAACCCTCTACTTTTTGTGAGTTATCACTTTGATAAAAGCGATTAAAGATGTTTTCTAATTCAGTTGGAACTATTCCTTTGCCCGTATCAATGACCTTGACAAATACATGCTGATCGTCTTGCTTGATCTCGATAGCTACCTTGCCTCCAGCGGCTGTGTATTTGAAGGCATTAGAAATCAGATTATAAAAGACCTTCTCAGACTCATCTCTATCGTACCACACCTTCATAACGTCTTCTTCTGACTGGAAGCTGTATGAAATACCCTTGGTCTCTGCTTGATTTTTAAAGGAAAGAAAGATCTCTTTGACGAACTTAACGAAGTTACCCTCTGATACTTTTAGCTTAACACCTCCCGATTCCAATTTTCTAAAATCAAGCAATTCATTGACCAAATAGGTCATATGGTTTACATTCGATTTCACTTTTGTGATCGAATTTTTAAGCAGTTTATCTCCAATCACTTTATCAGAAATATTCTCTATCTCACCCATAATCAAGGTCAGTGGTGTCCTGATTTCATGGGATACATTGATAAAAAACTTCTGTTTGATTCTATTGATTTCCAGCTCCTTTTCTCTGCTCAGTTGTTCCACACGCAGATTTCCCTTGAGATTTTCCACACTTGCTGCATAGCGTTGATACAGATAAAGCAACCCGATAAATAGTAAGGTAAAAGAAGCCAGTGCCCACCCTGTCTTCCACCATGGTTTGAGGATCTCAAATTCTAAACTTGCAATACCACTATTAGCAATATCCGACTTGATTTGAAAGGTATAGGCTCCATCTTTTAAGTGGGCAAATGTGGTAGATCGTTGACTGCCCATATCAACCCAATCCAAGGTATATGGACTTAGTCGAATTTGGTAAGAAATATTCTTAGCTGAGGGGTATTGAAGAGCTGCATAATCAAAAGTTAGGGTATTCTGGTTATGAGGTAATTTCAATCCTTCTTCAGTAAAAAATGAAGACGAAGAACTAAGGGGTTCATTGAAAAGCGAAACACTTTTCAACTTCATCTTAGGAGGAGAAACCTGATTATCCAAGATTTTATCGTTAAACGAAACTACGCCTTTAGTTCTCCCAAAAAAGTAGGTTCCATCTTCCTTTCTAAAGCAAGAATTAATATGGTACTCTCCTACTAACTCTGGTATTGAAATGCTCTGATTGTCTGAAGTCAAATGGATTACTCCTCTTTTAGTAGCCAACCAAATTCCATTATTCATATCATTCAGAATGGCTACAATCGTTTCATTACCTGTTATTTCTTCAGTGACTATCTGTTCAATTTTCTCGCTAGCCATATCGTACTTATAGAGTCCATTACCCCATGTTCCAATCCAAAGATGATTTTCAATTCTCTTTAAAGAAATAATGTTCTTAAGTCCTGTAGGAACACTCTCCGTTTGATTGCTTTGCCTATCGAATCGAAAGAGTCCTTCACCAAATGTACCTATCCATAAATGATCTAAATCCTCTTCCAATGTGACCACATTGATAGGGACTAATTGCGAGGAATCGTTTTCTGTTAGATCAGAGAACGATCTAGATTCGAAATTAAAAAGGCTGAGTCCTCCTCCCCATGTAGCTACTAGATACCTTCCATCATTTAGTTGACTCACATCTCTTACATCATTGTAGCCAATAGCATTGGATGAGTTATTTGCCTTGAAATTCAGAAGTTCATTTCCTTTGGTAATGTAAAGCCCGTTGTTAAAAGTACCAATCCAGAAGGAGCCGTCATCCATTTTCTGAATCATCTGAACATAACTAGTATTGGGAAGATTGATTTTAAATCGATCCAAATATGATGTCAACCCTGTCCCATCAGAACCAAATAATAGCTCATCACCTTCTACAAAAATGCTTAAAACTCCATTCGCTTCAGAGCCTTCAAAATCGCTATAATAAAATTGATAATTCTTAGAGGTTCTATCAAGAACACTCACCCCGTTCCATGCGGTACCTACCCAAAGGTTTGACTGTGTATCTTCAAAAACTGTATACGTCGCATTACTGGAGATTGAGCTATTGCTGCCGTTTATGTGTTTGTGCTCAACAAAAATCCCCCTTTCTGATTTGCTATACAATCCATTACCATCACTCGCTATCCATAATTCGCCATTTTTGGATAAATGAATGTCTCGAATGATGGTATTTTCGATTCCTGTCCGTTCGAATGTTTCTTTTTCAAGATCAAAAATTAAAAGCCCTTCGTTTTTTGTGCCAACGAGAATTGAATCTCCCTGTGTTTCACTCAAGGCAAAAATGATGTTACGGTTTTCCTGATTAGAATTGATACAATATTTACCGAGTTGTTTGAAATCTGAATCGTATTGATACAAACAGCCATTGGAGGAACCTACCCAAAATCCTCCCTGGCTTGCACGAAATATGGTATAGGGTTGTAGTTCGCTAGAAATAACCTGCTTCGTAGTGCTTAATGATCCATCTGTGAGTTCAATTATGAATGCTCCATTTTCAGAAGTGACAATGAAGCTATCGGCGGAATAGCCTATGATTTCAATGATTAAATCGCCAATCTCAGATTGAAGATTACCCAAAGCTTCTATATGATTGGCTTGAAGCGTAAATAAGCCTCCATCCACAGTCCCAATGATCAACATATTGGTTGGGTGATAGTAAAGAACAGAAATGTCATTAGAGCTTAGAGAAGAATTCTGAGTATTGAAAACTTCCATTTCACTACCATCATACCTGTTCAAACCATTCTTGGTTCCAATCCAGATATAACCTGAAGAATCTTGTGCAATTGAAGTAACAGAACTACTGGAAAGTCCATCTGCTGAATTGATCGAATAAAACAATTCTGTTGATTGGCTTTTGCCAAAAAAGGGCAATAGAATAAGAGAAAGTAAAAAGGCGATTCTGATCATAGAATAATAGAAAAAGCCCTTTCGGGCTTTTCCAATTTACATAATATGAAGAAGAAGTATGTCAAAATCAGTCAACGTCAACGATACGTAGATTTCTAAAATAAATGGCTATCGACGATTGTCCGTCACCATAACCACCACCTGGAATGATTTTTACCCCATCGATATTATCAGATGTCGGAGAAGCCGTGCTTTCTTCACCTGACGCCCAAAAGGCAGAGACACGTCCAATATCCAGTGCATCGAAAGTGATTGTTTGCCAAGTGTTAGCCTCAGTTATGTATCCTTGGTATCCTATATAGAATCCCCCTCCATCATGATTAAACCTGTGAACCTCATTGTTCACTAGACTCAAATCAATCAAATAGCCCTTCGTAGCATCTGCGTTGAAAATTCCTGTCTTGGTTTTAAAATCAGCGAAGTTGATATTTGGATCCAAAGTATCGTCATAATATGCGTCCATCTGTATCACCTTTTTGGCAGGAGCCAAACCATTCAACTCTGCATTCACCTGAGGCAAAGAATCGATCAAAGAAGCTCTGAAGGTGGACTCAAAATCAAGGATGATGTGACTCCATCCATCTGTACCCCAATCTCCCGGCTGCTTTGTTACTTTCATCGCTTTTCCTTGATAAATGAGTTCTGGGTCTGTTGCCGGATTCACTGCTCCTGTTTCTACAGTAAACTGACTACCTACATTTTCATGAGATGCGATATTATCCAAATTTCCTGTTACATTAAAAGAAACAATGCTTCTCGCTGCATCCCAGTAATCTGGATCAATAGACGCCAGTGTGGTGCTTGAAGTTGTGCTGCCAGCAAAATCTGCAATAAGGAATCCTAGATCTCCCACAACCTTAACAGCGATACTAGTAGCCGCTGTGGATACTCCAGTTGCATCCTCTACCGAGAATACTAAATCAAAATCTCCATTTGTTCCGGAACTAAACTCATATTCAAATGAATCTGAAGTCTCTGTACCTGTGTACGTTTTGATGTTCGTTCCATCCAAAATTACACTACTCAGTCCTGCTTCAGCTTCCACGCTAATCGCAAAGACCAATGTGCCTCCTACGAGTACCTCAGTGCTTTCAGGTGACTGGACAGAAATAGTTGGTGCAGCTAGCACAACCTCTGGAGTCTCCTCTTCGCCGCAAGACACGACCAGGACTAGGCAGAATCCTAACAATACCACTAATGCTTGTTTAAATAATTTTGTGACCATTTTCTCTTTTCTTTTATGTTAATAATGATCACAAAGATGTCTGTGGCTAAAATTAATGAGTCTTAAAAAATCATCAATTGGGGTGGGTATTTTCGGTAAGGTCAGTAACTCACCCCAATACTAGTTTTTGGATCGTTAATCACAGGATTGACTACTTGTGGTAGAATGATGTGTTGCTAGACTCTTAAAGCTGGAGTTTTAAAGGCTATGAACTGTGTCTCATTTGCTAAGCCCTCAGGCAATCATAAGTAAGTAACGACATAATGGTGTGGTGAATCAGCCAATTCATAAAAGATCCCTTCCACTCATTTAGCTGTGTTAAGCTCTTTAGCTTTAATATAATCCAAGAGCAATTTGGGTCTGTCCGTCTGGATAATAGAAGCTCCTTGAGAAATGAGCCATCCATAACTACCATCAGGATCATTCACCGCTCTTTCGTCATCGTGACCAGCATTGAAAATTGCCCACAATGAATTAATCCAAACTCTTGAGTTGAGGTTTTGAATCAGCGTGATCGCTTCTTCATGATCGCCTTCTTCTTTAAAAAGTATCTCAAATGCAACAGGGTTGTTTTTAGTCGAATAACTCTCAATGACTTCTCTCCAATTAGCTTCATCCAACGAAACGATTGGCATAAAATGAATGCTATCAATAGGAATATTGAAGTCTCGAACAAAGTCATCATACGTTTTCATCCATCCTTTGAAGACTACTTGATGGAGTAAGTCTTCACTTTTCAAATATTCGGTGATAGGGTCGATGTGATCATATACCTTATCAAGATTCAAAAGGATCTTCCTTTCAGAAACTCTCAATACCTCCTCCAAGGTCGGAATCCGGTGATTGGTAACAGCCTTTAGTGGGTCTGTTAGTTTTAAGACTTTTAATTCTGACCAAGTCATGTTCTCTACCCCGCCAGATCCATTGGTGGTTCGATCAATCGTATCATCGTGCATTAGTATAAAAACACTGTCTTTAGTCTTTCGAACATCGATCTCTACCATCTCCACTCCCATATCAATGCAGTTCTGAATGGCCTGAAGTGAGTTTTCTGGTGCGTGTCTCCAATCACCTCTATGCGCCACAACGAAAATATGATCATCGTCAGCATCCCTTAATTGTTGTGAGAGTTGTTCCGCTTTATTTTGAGCAAAAGCAATGTGCGTAATGACAAAAAATAGTAATGTATAAAGAGCCGAGTGAGAACGCTTGATAAGTTTCATATCCAATGATTTAGGAACCCAATATCTATAAATGAACCTAATCTAAGGTGGAAATTTTCATCTATCCAGTGTGAGACATTGATTTTATTTGAAGCCTTAACAGGTGATAGGTATGAAAGCTAGCTTTCTATCTCCAGTAGAAATGAAACCAAGAGTGAAAAACGAGTCAGCCTACCCTATCAAGCAATTTTGTCTACCTTGTTTCTAATCATCCTGAAAGAACTTTGGAGATATATGATCAAATTGAAAAAGTCCACCGGAATAGTTACTGTAATTATGCTATTGTTGATAAGTGGATGCGGTAGTAATGACTCTCTCACAGAACAGAAAGACCCCACAGGAGAAAGAATCAAGTTCAATGAGGTCTGGTCCGTTACTATGGATCAAAGCATCTATGATTCCATTACCATTCCTCATACTCCCAGAATAGAACCACTCATTGTAAATGATCAATGGCAAGGCCATTTAACTTATACTAAGTCTTTTGCAATAGATAACTTCGATGAAGGCAAAACCATCATCCATTTCGAAGGAGTAATGCATGAGGCCAAGGTTTTCATTAATGACCAAAAGGTGAAGGAACACGTAGGTGGGTATTTACCCTTCAGCATTGACCTTACGAGTTATTTGATCAAAGGAATAAATAAGCTCAAGGTAGAAGTCTACAATACGAACAATCAATCAATCCCACCTGGCAAACTACTTGAAGGACTTGATTTTAATTTTTACGGGGGTATCTACAGGGACGTTTGGCTTCAACGGAAAAATGACATTCACATTACTGACCCTTTTATAGAGAACACTAAGGAAGCTGGCTGGCTCATTCATTTCAGTGAGGTAAATGAGACAATGGCTAAAGGCACAGTTAGAATACAATTGCGTAATGACTCTAAAGAAACGAAGACGATTTCCGCAGACATCAAGTTGAGTCATGGAGAGGTGGTTCATGAATTCAGTAGAACAGATACGCTGAAAGCAGCAGAGGTAAAGTCCATCACAGTTCCAATTGAGATCGCTAACCCAAAACGTTGGTCGGTTAAAAATCCATTACTATATGAGCTTTCCATTGCGATCGAAACAGATAATCATATCTATGATCGAGTTGAGGACAAAGTAGGCATAAGGAGAATTGACCTGTCTGAAGAAGGATTCTACCTCAATGGACAAAAGGTATATATCAGCGGAACGAACAGACATCAAGAATATCCTTATGTGGGTTATGCTATTTCCAATAATGCGAACTATCGAGATGCGGTAAAGATCAAGAAAGCAGGATTCGACTTTGTTAGGCTTTCCCATTATCCACAAGACGAGTCTTTTTTGGATGCTTGTGATGAGCTGGGAATTCTGGTGATGAACGCCATTCCTGGATGGCAATATTTTGGAGATAGTGTTTTCATTCAGAATTCCTATCAGGACATAAGAGATATGGTCAGACGTGATCGCAATCATCCTTCTGTGGTGTTTTGGGAGGTATCGCTCAATGAATCTGCCATGACAGATGAATACATGAATCGAGCTAACGAGATTCTGAAAGAAGAACTACCCTTCACTGATACTTATAGTGCTGGATGGATGGATCACGAATCCTATGACCTTTTTATTCCCGCAAGGCAACATGGTAAAGCTCCGGACTATTGGAATAACTATCGAACTCAAGAACGTCTGCTCTTCATAGCAGAATATGGCGATTGGGAATATTATGCCCACAATGCGGGCTTCAATCAAGCGGCTTATGAAGGACTGAAAGAAGACGAACGTACAAGTAGGCAACTACGCGCTCACGGAGCGCAGCGCCTTTTGCAACAAGCCCTGAATTTCCAAGAAGCAGCCAATAGCAACAGAAAAGGATCGAATACGATCGGAGATGCAAACTGGCTAATGTTTGATTACAATCGTGGATATGCTGATGATCTGGAAGCATCTGGAATCGGTGATATCTTTAGAATCCCAAAGTTTGCTTATTACTTCTATCAAAGTCAGCGATCACCGGCTGATACGCTCGCTTTAACTGGAAATACCGATCCTATGGTCAAAATTGCAAGCTATTGGACTGAAAGTTCTAATCCTCTGGTTACCATATATAGTAATTGTGAGGAAGTGGCTTTATCTCTGAATGGGGAATTGATTGATCGTAAAATGACTAAAGCCGATAGCTACAGTGATCAATTGGACTTTCCTCCTTTTCAGTTTGATTTAGCCGCATTTCAAAAGGGGGAACTGAAAGCCATTGGATATATTAATGGTAAAGCGGTTGCACAAAACACCGTTAGAACTGCAGGGCGTGCATCACAGCTAGAATTGGCTATTGACTTATCTGGTATGCCACTTTCAGAAAAAGAGCAAGACTTAGTATTTGTCTATGCTAGCGTACTTGATGAACAAGGTACACTAGTTAATACGAGTGATGCAGAAATCACCTTTAGCACCAATGCTGGAGTATTCATAGGTCAAAACCCTATAATGGCTGAGGCTGGGATTGCTTCTATTTTACTGAAGGTAAATGGAACAGCTAAAAAGATTCAGATCAAAGCCACCAGTGATGGCTTAAAATCTTCTCAGAAGGAATTTTAGGTAATATTTTATCATTAGACGACCAACTATC
>CAYGPP010000128.1:0-11912 GCA_964351885.1 uncultured Marinoscillum sp. | reverse complement strand
ACGGGCAGGATGCCCTATAAATAACACTCACTCGTCATAGACGAGCGAGTGCGGGAGTAGTCAATTCCACCTTGATTCCATGACTATGGTTGGGTGATTTGGTAAGCAAACGCTTTACTTCTCCTTCGGTCAATTCACCACTTCGTTGATGGTGCTTCTGGACAATTGCTACAAAAAAGCCCTCCTTGATATTTGCTCTTATAGTACCGTCGCTCATTGTCAAATCAAAAAATTAAGTTAGGGAGTTAAATACTCCATTTTGGTTATTGGATATTATTCCCCATTCTGTCTTACATAAAACAGTAAACCCCTGATAATCAAGTGATTAACAGGGGTTTCTGTACCTGAGGCCGGAATCGAACCGGCACTCCAAAGGAACACGAGTTTGAGTCGTGCGCGTCTACCAGTTCCGCCACTCAGGCATCTCTCCGAGCTGCGTCCCCGCAGCTCTGACAAACGGATGGCAAATCTATCAAAAGAACCAATTAATACAAACTAAAAAAGGATGTCAATTGACATCCTTTTCTTTCACCTAATAAATTCCATTTACGTCCTTAAAATCTAATTTTTTCCTCTGTTACTATTTCATTGTCATGGAAAAGAATGAAAGTAACTTCATCTCCTTCCAGCTTATCGAAATTGAAAATTTTGTGAACCTGAGTTTCATCATCATAATCGTTTTTATAGACGATCTCTTTATTTTCATCCAGTATGTACAAGCTCATTCCCTTCTCTTGGAACTTTGAGCCTACCATAGAGATTTTTCGAGTGTCTCTTTTAATAAATCGGATACTCATTCCCTCTAGTGAATTAATTGTGATCGCTTCAGAGTAATCATAATCATCGGCCGTCAACTTCAATTCGTATTCGCCATTTGGCAAATGTGATAAATCGAATGTTTTGACAAAAGATGATGCATAAGCTCTATTCTGATAGACCAACTCCTCGTATTGATCCCAAATCTCAATCTTGACACTTTGCTTCTCATTCGCAACGAATTCGACTCGGTACATCTGCTTCTCTTCTTCCACGATTCTGCAGTTGGTAGCCATATTAGCTGAATCTCCTGCACTTGCGAGTGTTGCACTAAAAACTATTAATAGTGCAAGCATGTTTTTCATTGTGTATTTCATAGTTGTATTCATTAATAAGTGATTAACTATGATGCAAAGTTGAAGCCTATTTGATCTACTTTGCAATGTTTTACCGTTATTAATACATATTTCATACTCATAAGTATAAATATTTACATCTCATTCAATGATATGCCTAATTCATTGATAATATGAATTTATTGCTCATACACCGATCGATTGCATTGCATTATTTTTATTGTTTCTGTAAATATCCCGGCAATTTGATTTTTAAGGCCTTAATATTGCGTTTTTTCTCTTAATACCTTAATAATATTTTATAAACCTTAAATAACATTTATTTTTATTTGGCATTTGATACAATTGAAGATCACACATTCATTGCTAATCTTGCCTTCACATTACAATTTTGACCTTAAATCAGAAATTAGTTATGGTAAATGCTGGATTTTGGAGAAGACTAATGGCTTACAACATAGACTTAATGGTACTCCTACCTTGTTTCTATCTGATTAGCTCCTTTATTACAAATGACTCCATTTTAATCTTGACAATGACGATTGTAGCCTATGTGTATGATGTGATTGGCACGTTATCTAACTGGAAAGGGACTCTGGGTAAGAGAATCATGAAACTTGAGGTGATTAATAAAGATGATATGACACTGTCACTCAGTCAAAGTGCTTTACGTTCTGTTATCAAACTCTTATCTATTCCAGTCCTTTTCATTGCATATCTAGTCGTCATTTTGCGAACAGACCATCTTGCAATACACGATTTGATGGTTAGAAGCAGAGTGATAATTTCAAATACTCGATGATTTTTCAAATAATCATTCCTTAAGGAATTAAAGAAAATGGTATCTTTCACTTTATAACTACACCTAACCACAATGGAACAAGAAACCGGACTTAAAAAATTTGAAAATTTCTTTGAGGGATTTATTTTCTGGAGCAGATGGGTTCAAGCACCTTTATATACAGGACTGACTATCGCTGCTTTCTTATACTTAGTCAAGTTTTTTCAAGAACTCTATCATCTTTTCTTACATACGTATACGTGGGATGATAATCAGATGATGCTTGGCATTTTGGCTTTAGTAGATATCTCTATGGTGATGAATTTAGTGATCATGGTTACCATTGGTGGATATTCTATTTTCACCAGTCGTATAGATGTAGACATGCATGATGATAAACCCCTGTGGTTAGAAGATCTTGATGCAGGTCAATTGAAGATTAAACTCTCCACTTCATTAGCATCCATCTCTGGGGTTCAATTACTAAAAACCTTTATTAATTATAGAGAAGCTACCCAGAAAGAGGACAGTGAAGCGGTCATTATAGAAATCGTGATTCACATGGTCTTTATTGTATCAGCCTTCCTACTAGCTTTGACTGAAAAAACAACCCACAGCTACAAGCACGGTCATGCAGCAGTGAATGTAAGAGAAGACAAAAAAAAGGAGAAGGAAGATTAACCTGACGGCTCCAAAAAATTACAAAAAAAACCTCTAGATAGTCTCTTGAGGTTTTTTTATGTCTTATTGTCCCGTCCTAAAATAGCAGTTCTTAATAACTCCAGTCTGCTTGATCGATCTCCTCTAGTGCTGCGATTAAAAGTTCTACAGAATTAATTATATCCGATTTATGTGCCATTTCTATCACCTGATGCAAGTGTCTTGTAGGAATGGATATGGCACCAGCAATGGAACCATTTTTTCCCATCCTCTGAACCCCAGAAGTATCTGTTCCTCCAGCAGCAAGTATCTCAGGTTGCCAGCTAATGTTATGTTTCTTAGCAGTTTCCTTTAAGAAGCGAACCATTCGAGAATCACAAATAGTCATTGCGTCCATTATTTTGATAGCAGTCCCTTTGCCCAGCTCAGTTACCCTCTCGTGACTTTGAGCTCCAGGTAGATCATATGCAATAGTAGTATCTAAGGCCAAACCGAAATCTGGGTTGATGGTATGAGAAGCTACATTGGCACCTCTTATCCCGACCTCCTCTTGTACCGTAAAAACTGCGTAAAAATCAAAAGCTGGTGACTTAATCAGTTTGAGCGCCTCGATGAGTATATAGACAGAAACCCTATTGTCTATAGACTTACAGTTAACACACTCTCCCATCTCTATCAGCTCCCTTTGTCGAGTAATAGGATCACCAATCTCAATGAGCCCATCTAGTGCTTCTTTTGATAAACCACAGTCGATAAAGAAATCCTCAATCTTAGCAGGCTTGTTGCGCTCCTCAGCTTTCATCACATGAATAGGCTTACTACCCATCACACCAATCACATCTTCTCTTCCATGAATAATTACACGCTGAGAGGTCAAAGTCTTGGGATCAAATCCTCCCAAAGTTTGAAATCTAATGAATCCATTTTCATCTATGTGCGATACCAAAAAGCCTATTTCGTCCATGTGGGCGGCTACCATGACCTTCTTCCCATCAGGATTTTTCACACCTTTCTTGATGGCAATCACATTGCCCATATTATCCACGCTCACTTCATCTACATGATCGGAAATCTCTTTAATCACAAGATCACGAATGGGTTTTTCAAATCCGGGAGCACCTGGAATCTCACAAATGTCTTTGAGTAAGCTTACATTGACTTTCATAGTAGTGTTTTTAGAACAAAAAAAGTCCTGATGATGCCATCAGGACTTTCAAGTAGTGCCCAGAGGGGGAGTCGAACCCCCACGTCCATACGAACACATGGCCCTCAACCATGCCTGTCTACCAATTTCAGCACCTGGGCATTTAGGTTGGCAAATTTACTTGCTTAATTGAATTTCAAAAGGAAGAAGACTCTTATTTGTCACATTACTTCCCATACGGAATCACAAAACATATTATTACTATCAAAAAAATTCCGGACTAACTTAAATCCTGTATCAGAAGCAAGTGATTGAATCTCTCTCAAGTCGTATTTTTTGGAAACTTCCATGAAAATAGGCTCCCAAGCATCAAAATGGAATGTCTTATCCAAGTGGGCTATCTCAACATCTAATGCCTCTTTGGAAATCAAGTAACTGCGACACTCCCCTGTCATTGGGTCATAGATAGGATTATGATCAAACTGATTCGAATCAAAATCAGCTCCAAGCTCAACATTAATTCGGTTAAGCAAATTCATGTTGAATGCTTTGGTAACTCCTTGATCGTCATTGTATGCCCTCAGGATGGTTTTGGGATCTTTCTTGAGGTCGAAACCAATCATAAGCAAATCACCTTTTTTAAGATTGTCATGGATACTCGTCAAGAACGATATTGCCGTTTCATTGAGGAAATTTCCGATGTTAGAACCCAAAAAGAAAACAATGGATCGTCCGCCATTTTTAAACTTCAGTTCATTCAATACTTTGAAATAATCCCCTACCAAAGGTTCTATCTTCAGGCCAGAAATATCACGCTGCATGGTTTTACTAAGCTCATTTAATACGTTTGCTGAGATGTCTACTGGTGCATAAGTGAAGTCGACTTTCTTTTGAAGAAAATACTTTATCAAAACCTTGGTCTTAGCACCATCACCGGCACCTAACTCAAGCAATCTGAAATATCCCTTAGCATCAACTAAGCTTAAGATTTCATCCTTATAGGATTGAAATATCTCTAGCTCTGCCCGAGACAGGTAGTATTCATCCAGATTCATTATCTGCTGAAAGAGTGAATCTCCATTGGCGTCATAAAAATACTTTGAAGAGAGTTTTTTTGGCTTGGACGACAACCCTTCCAAAACGTCTTGAGAAAATTGATCTAGAGACACTTGACTATTTTATATGAAATAATTAATTCTGAGTTGAGTTACAAAGCGCCTCTTGAGCAATTGCCAAGGGACTATTTGTGAAGTTTTGCATTGGACTTTTATAATTCTGTTAAATGACATGCCGCGCTAATCTGATACCACTAAACATCCATTGCATTTGAGGTGGAAAAAAGTTGCGATAAGTAGCTCTAATATGAGCGGCCGGAGTTGCATACGAGCCACCTCTCAATACATGCTGGTTAACCATAAACTTACCATTGTACTCTCCCAATGCGCCTTCTGGAGCAGAATAGTATGGGTATGGCAAATATGCACTTGCTGTCCACTCCCAAAGGTTTCCGAAGAATCCCGGGCTATCGCCACCTTGAGGTCGATATCTTCCATTTTCAACAAAATTACCTGAAGTCTTCGAGGCTTGCCCAAATCGGTTGGCAGCTACCTCCCACTCGTATTCTGTTGGGAGCCTCACCCCTTTCCATTTCGCGAAAGCATCTGCTTCATAATATGAAACGTGAGACACTGGCTCATTCAATGGTAATGGTTCCAACCCTGTCAGGCTATACAGTAACCATTTGTTGTTCTCAGATAGCCAATACATTGGAGCAGTCATTTTATTTTCATTGACCCAATCCCAACCATCGGACAGCCAATAACGGTGATTACTATATCCTCCATCTTTGATAAACTCTAGAAATTCACCATTGGTGACAAGCTGATCCCTGATCTCAAATGACTCCAAATGAACCTCATGTAGACCTTGCTCATTATCAAAACAAAAACCCTCTCCATCATTCCCAATATGATAATTCCCTTTTGAGATAGGTAGCCAGCCCGCCTTAATATCAATGGAATCTGGATTGAAATGCTCGTCTTGGTACTTGGGAAAGAGCGGATTATGTCCCAGAATGTATTTGATATCATAGAGCAAAAGCTCTTGATGCTGCTGCTCATGCTGTAACCCAACCTCAATTATGTGAATCTGTGATTCGGTAAGTTCCGTTTCGACTAAAAACCTACCCATAGATTCCTCAACCCTAGTCCTATAACTTAGAACTTCTTTTACGGAAGGTCTCGTCAAGGCTCCACGGTCTGCCCGAGACCACCTATCCCCTGCTGAGACATAGTAACTATTGAAAAGCATCGGATACGAAGGGTCTACGAGTTGATAATCAACGGCGAAAGGAACAAGAATAAAAGTTTCAAAAAACCAAGTGGTGTGGGCCAAATGCCACTTCGGTGGACTCACATCCACAATCGGCTGAACCACGTAATCTTCTATAGAGAGTGGCTCAACCAAATTCAAGGTTTGATTTCGAATTTGATGAAATCGACTAAGTAGTTCTGAATTCAAAAAGACTAGGTATTGGTCTGATAAATATTGTAAACGCTTCTAATATCCTTATGGTTCAAGATGAATTAGACTTTAATCGTTAAGCCATTTTTTGAATGATCCAGACCGCTCTACGCTCACAATCACATCCATAGCATTTGGTGCCGGAGGCACCAATTCGATCTTCACTCTACTCTTGGAGTAAGCGATCATATTGTTAATACTCTCGTATGAGATTATGAATTTTCTATTGATTCTGAAAAATCGTTTAGGGTCTAACGCTCCCTCCAAATCTCCAAGATTCATGTTGATGATATGCTGTTTGCCCTTCTTTGTTACTAGAAATGTGTAACGATCTTCACTGAAAAAATAGGAAACCTCTGTTACGGGAATCGAATGAATCTTATCGCCTAGAGAAACCAAAAATCGCTCTTGAAAAGACCTTGTGACTAATGGCTGAAGTGCTTCCAAGACATTAGTCATATCTACCACTTCTCCCTTTATTTTCAAATTTTGAAACTTTTCTACCGCACCCTGCAACTCATCTCTATCCACTGGCTTCAATAAGTAATCAATACTATTTTGCTTGAACGCGGTTATGGCATATTGATCATACGCGGTGATGATTATAATAGGAATAGATTTGGCCACATGTTTAAAAATCTCAAAACTCAAGCCGTCACCTAATTCAATATCTGAAAGGATCAAATCAACTGAATTATTTTCAAACCACGCCATCGCATTTTTTATACTATCCAAAACCACGACAACTTCCGCTTCTGGAACTGCCTTCTTCAAGGTCTTTTGTAATGTCTCTGCTGCTAGAGACTCATCTTCTACAATGGCTACTGAAAACATATTCTTTATTCTTATAAGAAGTTAGCCTTTTTTAGAATATCAATGGAATCCTAACTTCATAAAATCCATCTCTCTGTGAAAATTCCGGTGCTCTATCCACTATTAAAGCGAGTCTTTTTCTCAAATTTTCCTGACCAATGCCGGTAGAGTATTGAGATGCATCTTTTGGCTGATAATTGTTCTTCACAACTACGTCCTCTCCTTCAATGAAGATTTCTATGAAAATAGGGTTCGCTTTAGTCACTTCATTATGCTTCAAGATGTTCTCCACCATCATTTGAAGCGAAGCACTGGCTACTTTATACTTTTTATGCTCCTGAGTTATGGAATGAGTAAAATTTACGGCATTTTGAAATCTCACCTTCTGAAGAAAGATAAAGTTCTCGACAAATTCCATTTCGGACAAAATAGAAGTTTCACTCTCGTTATGATCCAACAAGAAGCGATATGTATTCGCTAGATTCTTAACAAATGCTCTCGCTTGATCATTGTCCTCCACAAGTGCATGAAGAGTATTTAGGCAATTGAAAAGAAAATGCGGGTTAACCTGATTTCGTAATTTTTCCAATTCAGCAATTGCACGTTCCTTCTCTACACGCTCTGCATTTACTTTCAGTTCTCTATTGATCAACCGCAAATTATAAGTCTCTACTGCTCGCTTAATCACTAGCCGCATCTCATCAAAAGTCCATGGCTTAGCGATATAGTAGAAAATGTGGCTTTCATTCACAGCATTTACTACAGTTTCCATATCAGCATATCCTGTCACCAAGACTCTCACACATTCCCGAGAAACTGCTATTGACCTTTTAAGAAACTCCACACCTGTCATCTTAGGCATTCGCTGATCAGTCAAAATCACTCGAATGTCCTGATTTTGTATAAGCAATTGCATGGCCTCATCTCCAGAGTATGCCGTTAGGATTTCATAATCCTTCTTAAAAACTGATCTGAAATAATCAATATTCCCTTTCTCGTCATCAACGTACAGAATCTTAATCGCTTCGCTCATTGCACCCTCTCCTAATCCTCAGATCTTAAGCCATGTTTGACAATAATGTAAAAGAGCAGTCCACCCACCACGAAGATTAATGACAGCATGAATATTTTCAAAAAGCTTGGCACATACCCAATTTCGTTCTTGACGAGCATCAACACGATGGACATCAGCGTGATGAAAATGGAAGAAAAATAAACGATTCTACTGAGAGTCTGCATCTAAGGGTGGTTGGTTTTATTTCGGACAACAAAAATATGCTTTCAAAATTTTATCAAGTCATAATAACCAGCGAATCTTTCCTTTTTTTCAAAACAGTGATCATTTAGATCGGTGCTTGCAAGATTTTAAGGCTACCAACTAACAACAAACTTGAAAATTATGGCCAGCTGATCTTATCTCTCGTTCATAAATAATAGCATGATCACTTAAGGTCATTAAGAAAGCAGAGATTCTCTCAAGAATTAAACCCAGATTATTCATTAGAAAAATGAATAATTGACGAAAATGCTATTCCCAGCATTTTATCAGAGTTAACCGCTACCGCGGAACGTCCAGACATTTGAAAATCACCAAATAGATTTTCATAAAATACCTGACTGATTTTCAAATCCCCTGATTATGCAATAGGCTTCTATTGCATAATTGCGGTTAAAGCTTATCTTGAGTAAGTAACAATATCGATAATATGCGAACAGTTCTATTAGCCTGTCTTTTTTTGAGTTACTTCAACTTAATGGCGCAGACCAACTATGCCTATCAAACGTTTGATGATACCCGCATCGTAAATGGACATTCGGTAGAGACCAAGCGGGAAGGCGTAATGACCTTCATTATTTCACATCGATTTGGGACACTAAATACGGGCGCATACGAAGTATGGGGTTTGGATAATGCCACAATGCGCATGGGATTAGACTATGGGATCACTAATAATCTAATGGTGGGAATTGGTAGAAGTACCTTTGAGAAAACGGCCGATGGTCACCTAAAATACCGTTTACTATCGCAATCAACTGGTGAAAAAACAATGCCTGTGACCATTACACTACTTGGTACCACAGCCCTAACTACTTTGAAACGATTTGATGGAATCGAACTCTCTATTGGGCAGAAGATGTCATACACGTCGCAAGTACTGATAGCCCGGAAATTCGGACCAAAACTTAGCGCTCAAATTATGCCCACATACCTACATCGAAATTTAGTAGACGATGATGAGCAAAATGATATCATGTCACTGGGATTTGCTGGACAGTATCAATTCTTAAAAAACTGGAGCTTATCTGTGGAGTATTATGCCACCTCTACCGCTGATTTACCCGATGGATCTCAAGTCAATCCCGAATTCAACCAATCGCTAGCGGTAGGATTTCAGATAGACACAAAAGGTCACATTTTTCAACTTCATTTTGGCAATAGCAGAGGAATGATCGAGAAATTTTTCATTGCAGAAACACAAGGTAAATGGGGAAAAGGCGACATCCATTTTGGATTTAATATTACCAGAGATTTCAAGGTTAAAGGAAAGAAAGTAAGATGAAAAATATAGCGATATTATTCACTGTTGTGTTGTGTTGCACGGCTATGCTTTCCATAAACCTGAATAAGACGAATCCTAACACTAATGTTGCAGACCTTCTGGCTGAACTAGGTGAAGAACGACCAGATCACTATCTCGCGAATATCTCACCAGAGATGATCAAGCGAGGTGAGGAAATTATCAAACTTGGTAAAACCATAGGTCCAAATGGGAAATCATCTAAGTATGTGAGTAAATACTACACTTGTACGAGCTGCCACAATGTAGGCCGAGAAGATTTAAATCTATTCAAAGTCGATCAGGATGCTCGTCTGGATTATGCGATTGCCAACAAAGTACCTTATCTACAGGGTTCTACTTTTTGGGGAATTGTCAATAGGGAAACCTGGTATAATGATGACTATGTGCTGAAGTATGGAGACTTAGTCAGGAAGGCCGAGCATAGTCTAAAGGAATCTACCCACCTCTGCGCTACAGTTTGTGCCCAGGGTCGTCCATTGGAGAATTGGGAAATGGAAAGTGTGATGGCTTACTACTGGTCGCTACAATTGAAAATGAAAGACTTGAATTTCTCGGATGAAGAATTGGTAAATATCGAAACCTCGAAAATGACCAATGAAGGAAAAATCGCATTGATCAAATCAAAATACCTACAAAAGTCTCCAGCGACCTTTGCTAAGCAACCTGAGGATAAGAAGCAAGGATATCCTCACGAAGGCAATCCTCTGTTAGGCAAAGCCATTTTCGAACTTGGATGCCAGCATTGTCATAGACCCAATGGTGAGAGTGATGTGGTTTTTGAAAATAATGATTTGACCTATAAGTGGCTAGTGAAGCATATTCCTGACAATTCGGATTTATCGATCTATCAAATCATACGTAAGGGAACATATGCCGAATATGGACATAAAGAGTATATGCCACATTATACTCTTGAGAAAATGTCTCACGAGCAGGTGGAGCACCTTCGTTCATTCTTAGAAAATCCTTATTGAGATTAACGAAGTGCGATTTCTATTTTATCCACTTTACGCGTATCAAACTTGGCTTTATCAAATGATGGGGCGCCAAAGGTTCCCATGACGTTATTCGAAAACCCATAAGGCTCCTTAGGAATACCCAATATATTCTTATCCATTTTCCCATTACCATTCACATCATGGTACAATGCCGCCGCAAAGATACCTTGTGGGCAATCATTCATGGTAAAAGAGATTGAACCATCTTCAGTGACTGTTGCTATGGCTGAGCAGGCTACTTTAACTTCGTCAAGGTATTCATCAGCATTATCATAAAATGCAATCTGAATTGTCCCAGTAGCGGATTCTATCCCTGTGACGGTTACGGTTGTTTCTTCTGCTCCCAACAGCGCAAACCAAAAGAATAAATTCAATATCATAGCAAAAAGAAGCCTGTTCATCAATACAAACGAACAGGCTTCAAAATGTTTTAATAAATTCGATTATGCAGCTTTTTTAAGCTCTTTTCTACTCATCCTAAATGACTTCTGCTTTGCCATCTGGATGACACCAAAGAAATTCAAGACTTTAATCACTTGATAAGTCGGATCGATTTCATGCCATCTCACTCCCCCAAAGTTTGGTCTAGATCCGTGCTTGTGGTGATTATTGTGATAGCTCTCTCCCATCATCAAAAAATCGAAAGGAAGAAAATTTCTGGATGTATCCCCAACCTCAAAGTTTCTATATCCATAAATGTGAGCAAACCAGTTGATTATAGCTCCGTGAATAGGGCTCATCAGCCATTGCATAGGTAGTAGTAACCACAACCAAAGTGCATCCGCATAGAACCAATAAACTGCGAAGTATACTCCTCCCCAGAATAATCTTGACACCCAAGATCTTGCAAATTTGTCGAATGCAGTCCATTTAGGAACACCTTCTGTGAATCTTGCATCAACCTCCACTTTTTCAGCAGTGATGTCTGAATAGATTGTTTTCGTCTTCCACATCATTTTGAAAAGAGTCTCATCGTACTTCGGCGAATGCGGATCGTTTTCAGTATCGGCAAATGCATGATGCATTCTGTGCATCACTCCGTAACCATAGGCGCTGAGATAATTGGAGCCTTGAAAAAACCATGTTAATACGAAAAAGACTTTTTCCATGAATGGACTCATCGTGAAAGCCTTGTGAGCCGAGTAACGATGCAGGAAGAACGTCTGGAAAAATAGCGACAAATACCAATGCGCTATAAAGAATGAAATAATGACTACCATTGAGATGTTTTACTTTTAATCGGAGAGCACTTCTCCCCGTGGTTATCAGTAAAGACAAACTCGACTTAGATTTGTGACA
>CAYGPP010000127.1:0-12093 GCA_964351885.1 uncultured Marinoscillum sp. | reverse complement strand
AATTAATGTGCGACTTAGCTCAATGATATCACCATCGAACAATCGATGCTCTGCTACCGATAGCTCAAACAGATATTTTCCTTCGCTCAAAATCATTTCATGAAGTGGCCAAGTCAAATTCCCTGAAACGCGCTCGACATTCATCCCCATCAAAGAATACCCACTAATCCTTTCAATAGAAGATTTTTTTGGAACAGTTAGACTGTATGAAAAAAAATCGCCTTCCGGGTCTGAACTTTTCAAAGCCCCGTTAAACTGAAATCCGTTAATCGCTGAAAACAAATAGCTCAGATCAAAACTAGGTGGATCATTACTTAAGAAAGGATCAAGTAGAAAAGTGGTAGTTATGTGAAATGGATCTGAATGACCTACTGAGGCGTTGTGAACAGGATCTCTCCCATGAGCGGAAAAAGTGATCGTGTAATTTCCAGAAGCAGGATATGTATGCGTTAATTCGGAAAATAATACGCTATTACCAAAGCCAGCATCATATTGTTGAAAATCTAAATCTCCTTCAAACCGTGTACCATCACCAAAATTTAAAGAGCCAAAATTGTAAAACCAACCAGTATCATTACCAGAAATTACATTTACCCTAAACGTAACTTGATTGCCTACTATTTTTTCAATGCTGACCCAACCTCCCTTCAAGTGGGAAGCATCAAGATTAAAAAAACTAATTATGGTAAATAGAAAGCCTAGAAATATTCTTCTAATCATACCAAACATTGAAATTGAACAACGAGTATCTAGGATAACACCAAAAAAGAATAAGAACCTTACTTAATTCTAAATAACGCAATCAATTAGTTATTTAGAAGAATTCAAAATAAGGGCTTAGATTGTAATGATCACTCTTGAGAAGTACCTTTGACACACAACAACTGAAACTTACGACACGATTATGAGTTCGTCTTCCAATTTCTTTTCCAGCACGGTAGGCAGAAAGTTCGCCATGGCTTTATCAGCGATATTTCTGGTATTCTTTCTTCTGATGCATTTTAGTATCAATTTACTTTCTGTCATCTCACCAGATGCATTCAATGAAGCTTCGCATTTTATGGGAACCAACCCTATTATACAGTTTGCAATGCAACCCGTTCTCATATTTGCGGTCGTTTTTCACTTTGTATTAGGGTTTGTACTTGAAATAAAGAATAAATCATCAAGGCCCATAAAGTATGCGAAAAAGGAAACGGGCAACGCTTCATGGGTTTCTCAAAATATGATTTTTAGTGGATTGGTTATTCTGGCTTTTCTTGGACTGCACTTTTACGATTTCTGGATTCCTGAAATTACTGTCAAGTATATCCAAGGTGACATGTCAGGTTTACTACCAAATGGTGATCTCAGATACCATGAAGAACTAGTGCATAAATTCCAAGATCCAATAAGAGTGATCGCATACGCTATTTCATTTATACTATTGGCATTACACTTGTTGCACGGATTCCAGTCGTCTTTCCAGTCCATGGGCGTCAATAATAAATTTACTCCATCAATCAAGAAGTTTACTGAAGCCTATGCGGTAATCATACCTTTAGGCTTCATTTTTATTGCTATTTACCATTTCATCAATCATTAATATAAGTCATGAAGATAGGCGCTAATTTCCCAGCACAACTACCAGAAGGGCCCATTGCAGATAAATGGACCGATTATAAAAACCACATCGATCTGGTAAATCCTGCAAACAAAAGACTCATAGATGTGATTGTCGTAGGTACAGGCTTAGCCGGTGGTTCAGCTGCTGCTACCCTTGCTGAGTTAGGCTACAATGTCAAGGCATTTTGTTTTCAAGATTCTCCGCGAAGAGCGCACTCGATCGCTGCGCAAGGCGGGATCAATGCCGCAAAGAATTATCAAGGTGATGGTGACTCAACATACCGACTTTTCTACGATACTGTAAAAGGTGGTGACTATAGGTCTCGTGAAGCTAACGTTTACCGTTTGGCTGAAGTGTCTGCCAATATTATAGATCAGTGTGTCGCTCAAGGTGTACCATTCGCCAGAGATTACGGTGGACTACTGGACAACAGATCTTTTGGTGGTGTACTCGTTTCTAGAACTTTCTATGCGAAAGGTCAAACAGGTCAGCAACTATTGCTTGGAGCATATTCTGCAATGAACCGACAGATTGCCCGTGGTAAAATCAAAATGTACAACCGCCATGAAATGGTCGAGTTGGTAATGGTCGAGGGGAAAGCGCGAGGAATTATTGCGAGAGACTTAGTCTCAGGAGAATTGGAAAGACATTCTGCTCATGCAGTAGTAATTGCTTCAGGAGGATACGGGAATGTGTTTTTCCTATCAACTAATGCCATGGGAAGCAATGTCTCTGCTACATGGAAAATTCACAAAAAGGGAGCTTGGTTCGCTAACCCATGCTTCACACAAATACACCCGACTTGTATTCCTGTATCTGGAGATCATCAGTCAAAATTGACTCTGATGTCTGAGTCATTGAGAAACGATGGTAGAATTTGGGTTCCAGCAAAACTGGAAGATGCTCAAGCCATTAAAGAAGGAAGACTAAAGCCTACGGAATTAGCTGAAGCAGATAGAGATTATTTTTTGGAGAGAAGATATCCGGCTTTCGGAAATTTAGTGCCGCGTGATGTAGCGTCAAGAGCAGCTAAGGAAAGATGTGATGCTGGATTTGGGGTTAATGCAACCGGAGAAGCTGTTTATCTTGATTTCGCAGCGGCGATTCAGCGATATGGTAAAGAGCAAGCTCACCTTAAGCAACTCGATGAGAACGACAATAAAGTGGTGAAAGAATTGGGAACTGCCGTGATCAAATCTAAATACGGTAACCTTTTTCAGATGTACGAGAAAATCGTAGATGAGAATCCATATATAACCCCAATGATGATCTACCCTGCTGTGCATTATACGATGGGAGGAACTTGGGTTGATTACAATCTAATGTCAACCATACCTGGTTGCTTTGTTATTGGAGAAGCGAATTTCTCGGATCATGGAGCAAACAGACTCGGAGCATCCGCACTGATGCAAGGTTTGGCAGATGGATACTTTGTACTTCCTTACACTATAGGTGATTATCTATCTGATGACATCCGAACAGGGAAAATTCCAACAGATACTCCTGAATTTGATGAAGCGGAAAAAAGTGTAAGAACTGATTTAGAAAAATTGCTTAACAATAACGGAACCAAGCCGGTTGATTATTTCCATAAGAAACTAGGTAAAGTGATGTGGAATAAGGTCGGTATGGCAAGAAATGCTGAAGGTCTTAAGGAAGCTATCGCTGAGATTAAGGAAATAAGAGCTGCATTCTGGAAAGATGTAAAGATCCCTGGAACTATGAACGAGTATAACGAGGAGCTTGCTAAAGCTGGTAGGGTTGCTGACTTCCTAGAGCTAGGTGAATTATTTGCAAAAGATGCTTTAGTTCGAGAGGAATCTTGTGGAGGCCATTTCCGCGAAGAGTTCCAAACTCCAGAAGGTGAAGCGTTGCGTGATGCTAAATTTCAATATGCTGCGGCTTGGGAATACAAAGGAGAGCCTAGTGAAGCCGTTCTTCATAAGGAGGATTTGAAATATGAGAGTATTGAAGTAAAAGAAAGAAGCTACAAGTAACGGTCACAGACTGTAACTACAAAATAATAACAAAATGGATCTTAAATTGAAAATTTGGCGTCAGAAAAACGCAAGTGATAAAGGGAAAATCGTAGACTATCCCATCAAGGATATCTCTCCAGATATGTCATTTTTAGAGATGATGGATGTCCTCAATGACCAACTGGTAGAAAAAGGGGAAGAACCTGTGGCATTTGATCATGACTGTAGAGAAGGTATCTGTGGCTCTTGCTCTATGCAAATCAATGGGAAGCCTCATGGCCCGGACAATGCCATTACTACTTGCCAATTACATATGAGAAAGTTTAAGGATGGAGATTCCGTATATATAGAGCCATTCAGAGCAAAAGCTTTCCCTGTGATCAAAGATTTGATTGTGGACAGAAGTTCGTTTGACAGAATTCAGCATGCTGGCGGATACGTCTCTGTCAATACCTCGGGTAATACTCAGGATGCCAACTCTATTCCGATCAACAAACATGATGCAGATACGGCATTTGATGCTGCTACCTGTATCGGGTGTGGAGCATGTGTGGCAGCATGTAAGAATGCCTCGGCGATGTTGTTTGTCTCTGCTAAGGTTTCCCAATTTGCATTACTCCCTCAGGGACAAGTAGAGCGCAAGACAAGAGCTCAGGCAATGGTGGCTCAGATGGATGAAGAGGGGTTCGGAGCATGTACCAACACTGGTGCTTGTGCTGCAGAATGTCCTAAAGAAATCAGTTTGACTAACATCGCTCGATTGAACAGAGAGTACCTGGGATCGAGTATTTCATAAATTTATTAGACGTCTTGACTTTTATATGTTGAAAGTCTAAAAATGAAAACGGAAGCAAGCTCGACTTGCTTCCGTTTTTTTGCGCCTAATCCCACGCGCCCATTCCTTACTTTCATGATATAAATCATTTCATTCCAGTCAGGAAAAATAGATTCCCTGTGAAAAGTCACAGGTTCATTAAATTCCATTGATTAATTTAGATGTCAGCAACGGCCTATTTGTAGCCTTGTTATTGTTCAGAAAATTGATATTGTGGGAGATCAAAACATAAAGAAGTTCAGCAACAAGAAGTCCAGACAAAATTTCACTCGAAATCTGCTAGATGATCTTGAAGCACTTGAGCAAATGCTCCAAAATGGTCAGATCGAATCTGGAATCATCAGAATCGGGGCAGAGCAGGAATTCTGTTTGGTCAATGAGTATTGGAGGCCCGCGGAAAATGCACTTGAAATCCTCGAATCTATAGATCACGAAAACTTCACAACAGAACTAGCCAAATACAATCTGGAAATTAATCTAGATCCTCATGAGTTAACGGGTAATGCATTTACAAAAGTAGAAAATCAGCTTAGGTCTCTGCTCAAAATAGCTCATAACGCAGCAGAGAAACATCAAAGCCATATTCTGCTCACAGGCATACTTCCTACCATCTCTACGCAAGAATTAGATCTGGATTATATGACACCTATGCCACGCTATTTTGCATTGAATGACATGATGAAGAAGCTGCGCGGTAGTGATTTTCATTTCCACGTGTCTGGTGTCCATGAACTAACCGTAAAGCATGCCAACGTAATGTTCGAAGCTTGTAATACAAGTTTTCAGATGCATTTGCAGGTAGATTCTGATGATTTTACTTCAAGTTACAACTGGGCTCAGGCTATTTCAGGGCCTGTGCTTGGTATGTGTGTCAACTCTCCCCTACTCTTAGGTCGGGAGCTTTGGGCCGAAACTCGAATAGCCTTATTCCAGCAAAGCATAGATACTCGTGCTGTAACCAAGGCTCTCAAAAACCAACCTGCAAGAGTCGCTTTTGGTGACGAATGGATAGACGGCACAATCGTCGATATCTTCAAAAAAGAAATTGCAAGGCATAAAATTATTCTTTCGAAAGACATTGAAGAAAATGCCCTAGATGTTCTTGAGCAAGGAGGAACACCCAAACTACAAGCTGCCAATCTCTTTAATGGTACAATTTACAGATTGTATCGTCGTTGCTACTGCGTAGGAAACGGAGATGCACATATCAGAATTGAGAACCGTTACATTCCTTCAGGCCCTTCCATTCTAGATGAAATGGCAAATTTTGCTTTTTGGGTAGGCTTAATGAAAGGCAGGCCAACCGAATGTGATGTGCTGCAAGACAAAATGGACTTCAAAGACGTTAAATCCAATTTCATCAAGGCAGCACGGAATGGGTCAGAGAGCGTAATGAAATGGATGGGTAAAGAGGTAAACCTAAGGACACTGGTCGCTAACGAACTTCTCCCTTTGGCTAGAGCAGGGTTAGTTCATATGAACATCGATGAAAATGATATCACAAGGCTCTTGGGAGTGATCGAATCCCGTGTCAATAGTCATACGCCTGCCCAATGGTTGACGAATAACTATAGAAAATTCGGCACAAAATTAGGCCGAGATGGTGTATTGGTTGCGTTGACCAAATCCATTTATGAGCACCAGCAGAAAGATGAACCCATCCATCAATGGCCTAGTGATGCTACTATGGTGGAGCTTAATTATTCCAATATGAGGGTTGAGCATGTCATGTCTACCCAGTTGATAACGGCTTATGAGGAAGATACCGCTGAGCTGACACTGAGAATTATGGAGTGGAAAAACATTCATCATATGCCTATTGTAGATGGAAATGAAAATCTTGTTGGGCTTCTCACTTGGAATCACTTACGTCAATTCAAAAAAGAAAGGCTGTCTGAAGGAGAACATCATGTATCAGAAATTATGGTGCAACAAGTCTTCACGGCTAAGACTTCTATGAGAATTGAAGATGCCATTCTATTGATGAAAGAAAACGAGATAGGTTGTCTTCCTGTCATTCAGAAAAAGCATTTGGTGGGAATCATCACCATGGAGGATTTAGAGAGATACAACAATGCATAAAGTTTTCAGTAAAGCACTGAATAAAACCATTGAAACCAGTCGAATTATCGGTGACATAAATGAAACTGCAGATGGTCCTTGTGTGGTCTTCTTTGCAGGAATTCATGGCAATGAACCTTCAGGAGTATTCGCCTTAAAACAAGTCTTTGAGGAAATTAGAGGGTTAGAAACCCCAATTAAGGGTAAGTTCATAGGTCTTGCAGGCAATCTGTGGGCTCTCGAACACAACGAACGGTTTCATAAAGCAGACCTCAATCGCATGTGGGATTTGGAACGAATCGAATCTTTGGAGAACGGAAGCTTTGATCCGAGTTCGGAAGATGAAAAAGAACAAGTAGAGCTATTTGCGGAAATTCAGAAAGTCATTAATACACATAGTGGACCTTTTTACTTTTTTGATCTTCACACCACATCTAGCCCTACGATTCCGTTTCTTACGGTAAACGATAGCCTACTCAACCGAAAGTATTGCCAGCAGTATCCACTGCCTATGATATTGGGTATCGAAGAATACTTGGATGGCCCGTTGCTCAGTTATCTTAATGAAGAAGGATACGTTTCCTTTGGTTTCGAATCAGGCCAACACGACCAGCTATCATCTATCGAAAACCATATCTCCTTCATTTACCTCTCACTGGTGTTTACTGGTGTTTTGGAGGTACACAATATTGATTTCGACCTTCATTTTAATCGAGTCAAGCAACATCATTCCATCTATGAAATTTTTCATCGCTATCAATTAAAGCTTGACGAAAAATTTAAAATGGAGCCCGGTTTCGAGAATTTTGAAGCCGTCAAGAAAGGAACTCAGCTGGCTATCTCGGATGATCGGTCGATCTTTGCGGATCAAGATACTACGATTTTCATGCCGCTATATCAGCCAAAAGGTGAAGATGGGTTTTTCGAAATAAGAACAATCCCAAGGATTTTCCTTCAGCTTTCTACCCTAGTCAGAAAAATACGCCTAGACCATATTTTACCCTTTCTTCCGGGTATAAGTTGGATTTCATCCAAGCAAGAATCCCTTCAAATCAATCTTAAGACTGCCCGTTTTTTGGCCAAGCCCATCCTACATCTGATGGGTTACCGCAGTAAGCGAGTAGATCGCAATCATCTCATCGCGACCAATAGAGAGTCTCAATCTCGCACGATCGAATACAAACAAACTGACTGGTTTTAGGACAGCTTAGCAGTGGGTATGAATAGGTGACCAAATTGATACTAGCATTCAGCCAATAAAAGCCCTATTTTTACTAATATCTTCTCGCACACATTTTATGATGATGAAAAATTCAAGGCTACTAATTCTCTTTATCTTCTCTCTAGCGTTTGTCTTTAGCGCCAACGCCCAGACTTGGGAGAAAATGTTCAAAAAGGCAGACAAACATTACGCCAAAGGCAAATACCAAAAGATTGAAAAAATAACATCCAAGCTCAGGAAAAAGCACATCGCTAAGAAATTTGGAGGAGATTCATCCCTCTACGCTTTCACCCATGTGATGGATGCCAAAGCCAATGCCGCTCGGGCTGAGTATTGGCAAATGATTCTCGACTTGAGAAAAGCCTCTGAGCTTCTACAAACTTTTGAGACGAGAGATCCTTACAATTACATCATGCCTCAGCTAAGAATAATTGATTTGTACAATGACCATGGTGGCCATCGCAGAGCTGATAGTGTGACTCAGATTCTCGAAGCATTGAGCCCCGGATACATCCAAAGCGATCTACTAGAAACTGAGATTAAGATTCGAAGGGCATTTACGGATGTGGCCTTAGGCCATTATTCTACGGGACTGGCCAATACACGTGAATTGAACACCCTTTGGCCAACCAAACTTCGTCTGAACTACAAATTTGAGTCGCTAAAAAAAGAGGACGAGTTCTACAAATCCCAACTTTTGGTCAAACTTTATACGAATGAAATTGAAGCGATTCAAGGTAAGGGAGAGTATGGTGAGGCTATCGAGCTATTAAATACGAGAAATAAGCAAGTCAACAGATTAGCCGATGCTAAGTCTGAGGCTTATGTAAACTTCAGAATAGCTGAAGTAAATACTCATCTCGCTTACGGTGATCTCAAAAAAGCCTCCAAACTTGGTGATAGATTATTGAGTTCAAAGCCCGTAGGTATACTCAAATATAAAGCCGCGATTCCTACCTTCCGAGCTTATGCAGAAGCCGGCGAATTTGGAGATGCTGACGTCATAAAATATGGTGTAGAAAGTGCTTTACAAAAATCAAAAGTGCGAAAAGATTATGTAAACCTTCATGTTAGCACACTTGAAGTGCTTCTCAAAAGCTACCTAAAGGATACCGATGAAAATACGGTCATTGAGCTCCGTTCTATCATGAGTAAAGTCCTTAAGCAGCTCCCAGATGATCACCCAACCAAAACTATGGTATGTCAGCGGGCTATTGATTACATTTTTGAGGTAAACAGAGCAGAGAATTATCTTTTTGCTGAAGTGTTTTACAATGCATTAGGAGAGTCTATGGATGCGCGATATGGAGCTAATAGTCTCCACACAAAGGTCTATAAAGTCAACTTCGCTGGCTATTATCTTAAGTATTCAGAATATCCAGCTAAAGCTTATCAACTATTAGCAGGAGAAGTGTACAAGACTCCACTCAGCGAGCTATCCACTCAGCACCCAAAGTATGGCGCTATGGTCACAAGTCTTATGGACTACTTCACGCTCACGGGAAATTTCGATTATCCAATTGACCTTACCAAATCAGTGTTGGAAGCCATGCGCACTAACCCAAATACTTCTGATAACGAATTGGGAGAAAAACTAGTAGAACTTGCCAAGTTACAGATCCAAGGCGGATATTATAAAGAAGCAGAAACGAATACAGATGACGCGCTTAAAACACTTCGTCGTGGTGGAGAAAAGAAATCTGAAGAATACGTCAATGCTCTGAACAGTGCTGCTTATCTCTATGGAACTATTGGTCTATATGCCAAAGCTGAGCGGCAATTGAGTCGATCCAATAGCATCTACAAAAAACTAACAACTGTCAACCAGGAATTGAGATTGCAGTCCGTAGTGGATTTGGCATTCCTCAATACACGAATGGGAAACTATAGTGAGACGGAAGAATTGTTGGATGAAGTGATAGCAGAAAGACGCAAATTATACGGTGAGAATAGTCGTAGAATGATCAAGCCCTACCGTGCACTTGGTGACGTATTTCTCATTAGAGGTGATTTTCCTGAGGCAGAAAAAAACCTAAGAAAGGCACTTTTGATCACCGAAAAAGTATTTGGTGACACTACGCTCATCTTTGCTGAGACCTTAAGTAAGATGGCTAAGCTCTATCACGAATTGGGAAATTATGAAGCAGCACTTGTGAACGCCACAGATGTATTAAAGATTAGGGAAAAAGCATTACGCAATGAGCATATCCTATTTGCAGACACATACACTGATCTTGGGCAAATTCATTCGAGCATGGGTAATGAATTGAGTGTAGTTGATGGCTATTTTCAGCTCGCCAAAAAAGTAACCGAACACAATTTTGATCAAAAGCATCCGCTCTATGCTGAAGCACTCAAAAATCTAGCTTACGTTCATATCCAAAAGAAAGAATACACTCAGGCGCTGCTCCTATTGGACCAAGCGGATGATATATGGCGTGACGCGCTTGCTAATCAAAACAAAAGCTCTGGAGAAGTGGCTCGAATCAAGGGAGACATATATAGTTTCCAAGGAGAATTCAGGCAAGCTAGGAAGGAGTATGAAAAAGCTGCTAAGTATTTCAGAAGGATCTTTAATGAAGAACACCCCGATTACCTCAACACGCAAAGTCGTTTGGCTCGGGCATACTACATCAATGATGATATAGGTCAAGTAGAGTCAATATTGAGTGAAACGACAGAGGCCTACCTCCAATACACAAAGACTTATTTTCCAACACTAAGTGAAGAAGAGAAGGCTAAATTTTGGAATAAGATCAAACCTGATTTTGAATTCTACAATACCGTAGCGATCCAATACAGCGACACGAAGGAGAAGTACCTCGAAAACATGTATGATTTTGCATTAGCAACAAAAGGACTACTGCTCAACTCATCTATCAAAACACGAAATAGCATACTCAATAGTGGTGATCCAAAACTGATTGCCCTGTTCAAAGATTGGATAAGTAAGAAAGAATTTCTTACGACCACCTTGGCTCAGTCAGCTGAAGACTTAGCAGCCAATGAAATTGATCCAAGGAAATTGCAGGATGAAATCGCCTTGTTAGAAAAAGAGCTGAGCGAGAAATCTGAAGATTTCGAAGCTTCCTTTGAGTACAAACTTTATACGTGGAATGACGTGAGAAAATCACTCAATGACGATGAAGCCGCCATTGAGATCATTAGATACCGAGAATTCGATGAGCGATTCAATGATCAAAAAATACGCTATGCGGCCCTCATCATTACCAATGAGACTAGATCAAACCCAGAACTCGTCCTGATGGAAAATGGATTAGAAATGGAGACTAAGCATTTCAAGTATCACCGAAATGTGACCAAGTACAAACTACCGGACTCAAACTCTTTTGGCGTCTTTTGGGAGCCGATTTATAATAAAGTCAAGGACAAAAAAGTAGTCTTTTTATCGCCAGATGGGGTGTACAACCAGATCAATGTAGAGTCCCTAAAAATCAACGACTCTGAGTATGTGATTGACAAAATGAATGTACGCGTAGTAGGGAACACCAAAAGCATCGCTGCGCTGAGATCAAAGGAAGCTCGTAAAGTTGCCAAGAAGGAAGCTCCGAAAGAATTTACCGCTATGCTGTTGGGGAATCCCAAATATTATGCAGATGACAAAAATCGTCTGCTAGCAATGAACGATGCTAGCAGAGGTAAGGCAAATAGTTTCATCCCACAATTACCGGGTACGGAAAAAGAAGTCAATACCATTAATCAATTGTTGATCGACAATGGATGGAAAATAGAGTCATACCTAGGCACGAATGCTACTGAGCAGCAGATCAAGCAAGCACAGAATTATACATTGATACATATAGCCACTCATGGATTTTTCGATGATCAGGAGAAAGAAGAATCGAACGATCTCCTGGCAGAGGAAGATGACAATCCACTTAACAGAGCTGGACTAATCACCGAAGGTGGGGGTGATGTACTGATGAAGGCAACCAAAAACTACAACATAGAGGATGGAGTCTTGACGGCTCATGAAGCCATGAATCTCAATTTTGAGAATACCGAATTAATCGTGCTGAGTGCCTGTGAGACGGGGCGTGGAGAGATCCAGCAAGGGGAAGGAGTCTTCGGGCTGCAGCGTTCGTTTCTCGTAGCTGGAGCGGATGCCATTGTGATGAGTCTCTTTCAAGTATCCGATGAGGTGACGCAAATGCTGATGGTAGAGTTTTACAAAAACTGGCTAGCAGGTCAAGACAAGCGTACGGCTTTCAACAATGCCCAGCGAACCATCAAAGAGAGCTACAGCGATCCGATCTATTGGGGTTCTTTTACAATGATCGCCAAGAGTTGATAGGATGATTCATTACGATTTTAAAGCAAATACCGCCACAAGAGCGGTATTTGTGTTTTATGGGTTATCTTATTGTTG
>CAYGPP010000126.1:0-12112 GCA_964351885.1 uncultured Marinoscillum sp. | reverse complement strand
TTTTTTTAAGATCAGAAGCATATCTATTTAACATTTCCTCTACTTCATGGAATGTAGCTGAATCTGGTTGGGCTTGGGCGACACAGTTTGCCGATATTGACAATGATGCTGATGAAGACCTTATCATAGTAAATGGTTATAGCAGTAAGACTACAGATTTCTACTATGAAAATCAATTCAATCAAGGAGAATCGCAGTTTATCAATAAATCAAATACCCTAGGTTTTACAGAAAACACTGACGCCAATGGTATGGCAGTATTTGATTATGACAATGATGGCGACTTAGATATTCTCACAGCAAATAGCGATGATCCACTACATTTTTTCGAAAATGAAATGATTATTAGCACAACGTCAAGCAGTAAAAAATGGTGCCAATTGTGGCTTGAAGGCACTACTTCCAATAGAAGTGCGATTGGAACTAAAGTAGCATTAACCACTAACAATGGCACCATCCACAGGTATCATTCTGGGGCAGACTTTATGGCTCAAAACAATGCCCCTATCCATTTCGGGATTGGAAATGCCAGTGAAATCCTGGAGGTTAAAATCACTTGGCCTTTGGGCAAAGTAGAAACATTCGAAAACCTTGCTCCTAATCAAATTTATAAAGCAACAGAAGGTCTGGGTATAGTTTCCTTAGGTGATATTAGTGCCAAAAAAGTAGCTGGCTGTGTGGATCCATTTTCTTGTACGTACAACCCAACAGCGACAGTAGATGATGGTAGCTGTGAATACCTACCCTCAGGCAATATTTTAGGCGAGACTAAGTCAACCATTTTAAACCTAAACACTTACACTTATTCCTTTACAGAGGATCATGATTATGAATGGATAATTAGCGGAGGTCATATTGAGTCTGGAGAAGGCAAAAATAGCATCAATGTACGCTGGGGATTTGGCGCGAGTGGTACGGTAAGTCTGAGAATTACAGATCAACAATGCTATTCTCGGTTGATGGAATTAAATGTGGCACTCAATAATTTCGGAACGGATTCAGAGCATTCCATTGCGCGTATATGGAATGAAATCCTTTTGGAGGCAATACGAAACGATTTTGCTCGCCCTACGATGCACGCACGCAATCTATATCACAGCGGTATGGCGATGTACGATGCATGGGCAGTCTACCATCCAGAAAAGGCACAAAACATACTTCTCGGTAAAACTTTGCATGGCTACACGGATGGTTTTGAGTCATTCAGCACTGAAGAAGAATTGGCTTTAGCTCTGGACAAAACAATCAGTTATGCCATGTACAGACTTATCAGCTATCGATATAGGAATTCACCCAAATTCGAAGAAACAGAGGTTATCATGAATGAAGCAATGAACATGTTGGGGTATGATCCGACCATTACATCATTGAACCTCAAGAATGGCGATCCTGCCGCATTGGGAAATTATGTAGCAAACGCATTGATCGCCTATGGCTTACAAGATGGTTCCAGAGAAGATAGTGGGTATGATAATGCTTTTTACACCCCCTTTAACGAACCGCTAAGGCCAGATTTTCCGGGAAACAATTCCATTTCAAACCCCAACAGATGGCAGCCACTCAGTTTGAGTCAGTTCATAGATCAGGCCGGCAATCCCATCAATACCAATATTCCTGAGTTCTTAAGTCCGGAATGGGGTACGGTGGATGCGTTTTCTTTGACTGATGAAACCATCACCGAACAGTCACGGGATGAGCATACCTACCAGGTTCATTTTGATCCTGGATCACCGCCGCTTCTAGATTCACAATCACAGACAGATCAATCAGCCCTTTATCAGTGGAACTTCTCTTTGGTTTCAGTTTGGAGTTCACATCTTGATGCAACGGATGGAGTAATCTGGGATATTTCTCCACGAAGCATAGGAAATATATCGCTGGAAAAATTGCCTGAAGCATTAGAAGACCACCAACAATTCTATGATCAAATCAATGGCGGAGATATTGGAAAAGGATATGATCTTAACCCCATAACCGGACAAGCATATGCGCCTCAATTGGTGCCACGAGGCGACTATGCACGTGTATTAGCGGAGTTCTGGGCTGATGGGCCAGATTCCGAAACGCCACCAGGTCATTGGTTCACTTTGCTTAACTATGTGAGTGATCATCCGTTGCACGAAAAACGATTTGAAGGTGAAGGTGACTTGCTTGATGATCTTGAATGGGACGTAAAATCCTACCTCCTACTTGGGGGCGCTATGCACGATGCAGCGATAGCCGCGTGGAGCATTAAAGGTTGGTATGATTATATCCGCCCAATCTCGGCTATTCGGTATTTGGCCGATCATGGACAAAGTTCTGACCCTAGCTTACCTAATTATGACATTAAAGGCATTCCGCTGATTGATGGATATATTGAGTTAGTCAATGTTGGAGACGAACTTACAGGAGATGATAATGATCATGTTGGTAAGATCAAAGTTTATGCTTGGAGAGGTCACCATGAGGTTTATGATTTTGAATCTGATGTAGCTGGTGTTGGTTGGATCTTAGCAGAGGATTGGTGGCCCTACCAAAGGCCTTCCTTCGTCACTCCTCCATTTGCAGGATATATTTCTGGTCATTCTACCTTTTCGAGAGCTGCAGCTGAAGTACTTACCAAAATCACTGGAAGCCCTTACTTCCCTGGAGGATTAGGTGAATTTGTAGCCAGAAAAAACAAATTTCTTGTCTTTGAAGAAGGCCCAAGTCAGGATATTGTCTTGCAATGGGCTACTTATAGGGATGCATCGGATCAATGTAGTCTTTCCAGAATATGGGGAGGGATTCATCCTCCAGCAGATGATATACCAGGCAGGCTCATTGGTGAAAAAATTGGGAATCAAGCTTTCAAATTTGGTAAGCAATTTTTCACGGCTGAGCCATTGAAAAGTACCCCAACAGCAGAATACAATCTCGTTTATCCAAACCCTGTAGCTTCTGGGGATGTGATCTATTTCTCGAAAGAAATCTTTGGTGAGATATCTCTAGTAGACCTCACTGGTAAAATAATCGTGGTTGGTCAATTATTCAAAGACCACATTAAACTTCCTAAACTCCCCAAAGGAATGTATCTCTTGAGAACTCAAACCTTTCATACTAAAATCATTATAGAGTAAGTCACAGTGCTCATAACTCATTGAGTTTCCATACTCTCACCCAATCATATTGAGTGGTTCTTTGTTCCCAACCTCCTGCTTTTACCATTCCCCCATCTGCAGGCACAGGATTCCAATCGTAAGTCTCTATGGCCATATGCAACCAAGCAGGTTGATCCCAATCAATATTTGGAGTGATGGAGTAAACATACTTCCCGTCTAAGAAAAACTGGATCTCCGTAGGAGATTTCCACCAGCAACCATAGACATAAAAGCGCTCATGGTTTTTACCTTCAGGCACCACAGACTTTTGGATCTGAGTTCTTTCCACACAGTCTGTAGGTCTATGGATCGTGTTCGAATGATAAATCTGATCCCAACTTCTCGCCCAGCTGGTGGTGAGCTCAGAGGTGCGACCGACACATTCCTGAATGTCAAGCTCTTGCTTTTTCTCACAATCATATCTTGACATTAGCCAAAACGTGGAAGACATCTCCGTTGCATTGGCTTTCATCCGACATTCATAATAATACCCAACTTGTCCAGGATTGATGGCTCGTACGATTCCTCCTTGATATAAAAACTCTTGGCCTTCTATCTCTTTAGGTTGATCCAGAACACCTACAGTCACACAGAGTCTGCCATTATTAGTTTCTACATTTTCAGAGCGAAACAATCCTGGCGGTCTACCAATCCAACCCCAACCATTGGTCTTGGGGTCTATTTGCCATTTTGTCAAATCGACAGTTTCTTTATCAAACTCATCTGAGAGTTCTTCCACTGGCAACCATTCTTGGCTACTTGCCTTTGGATCATCCCCTAGCACAAAAGTCGGCTGAGCTGGTAACATACTAACCACTGATAATATCAGAATAAAGAATAGTAGCAACTTCATATAGAGATGGATTAATTATTACTTTCAAAAAAAATGTCCAGAGCAAGTCCGGACATTTAACAAAACAACGTAATTATGAAAATGATTCTCTTTATTCTAGTTCCAGTTTAAAGACATTGGCTAGACTATTCAAAGCCACATCCGGCACTTTAAATTCGTGGTATCGCTCCTCCTTATTCCATGCCACTTCAACTCCAGAACTAAGCTCCACGATTCTTTTAACAGAGCCGCTCGGCCCATAACCAATATCGTTTAATTTCAATTTGATCTCCTGTCCCACTTTTGGCTGACCCAAAATATGGACATACAAAGCCTTATTATCCTTAGCACACGTATAGCGCACATCACTGGCGGTATATTCTACTTTCGCAGACTGGCCTCCATGCGAACCTTCTTCGGCTTGAGCCATTCCAAAACCAAACTCATGAAATGCCTTTGTTCCGTAAACGGCCTCACCATAAGTATCAAGCCATTTACCGACTTCCAAAAGCACATTTCGTTGCTCTTCGTTGATCGTTCCATCTGCCGTAGGTGAAATATTAAACAACACTACGCCGTTTTTACTCCAAACATCAATCATATTTCTGATCACCATCGCTGGAGTTTTATAAACCTGTCCTTCAGTATAACACCAACTCCCTTTATCACTAATGGTCACATCTGTCATCCAAACATTTTGAGAGACATCCTTCTTTCCACCTTGCTCGATATCTAGAATACTTAGTGATTTTGGCAAGTCATCATGTTTAGCCACTAGTACTCCTTCCTGTCCATTTTGAGTAGTTTTATTGATAAAGTGAGCAGCCATCTCCTTGATTTTATCTTCAGATACATGGTTGAGCCATACGTCATACCAAAGCATATCTGGTGAGTATTTATCTACCACTTCATTTACCTGATCTAACCAATACTGATCAAACTCTGCCTGAGGCATATTCCCATAGAATTTTTGTAGCTCTTTGTCTTCTGTGGAGGTAGGATAATCTGGATGATAAGCAAAATGACTATTGTATGTATTCCATTTCGCAGGGTCTCCTTCATGTCTTTGTCTTAATCGCGCATGATGGAAAGATGTCATTGTCTTCAAGCCCTTCTTCTTTAGTGCCGCCAAAATCTCTCCTGTAATATCTTTTTTTGGCCCCATATCAGCGGAATTCCATGGATTGATTTCACTATCCCACATAGCAAAGCCATCATGATGCTGAGCCACTGGCCCTGCAAATTTTGCCCCTGACTTTTCGAACAAATCTGCCCAATCTTCAGCATCAAAATTTTCAGCCTTGAACATAGGAATAAAATCGTGATACCCAAACCCCTCTAAGGGTCCATACTTCTGCTCATGGTATTCCTGATACTGAGGATACTCATCAACTCTATACAACCTATAAGGATACCATTCGGACCCAAACGCAGGAACACTGTAAACTCCCCAGTGAAAATAAATACCAAACTTTGAATCCTCAAACCAATCAGGAGAAGCATTGTGCTTAGCTAAACTCTCCCAGTCTGCCGTGTAATTAATAACGGCTTCTTTTGGAGCTGTTTGGGCGGGGCTGCAACTATGAATAATTGTCCCAAAAAAAATGAAAACAATAGCGGTAGTCAGGTAATGTTTGATCATGAAAAATTCTTAATAATGGTAAAAAAAATCTAATCCAAATCTATTTTTTTAGACATCATTCTCTAGACAAAATTTCATACTGAGTTGGGGGACATTTCACTTAACACTAATTTTTTACCTATCAAGGAGGGGTATTTTAGTTAATAACCAAGGGGTATAACATTCTACTAATTACTAACACCCATTCATAAATGTAACTTACGCTAGTTTAAATATTCTAATCGCAGTTGTACCAACGTATGATTCAGGCATGCTGAACTGAGCTTTTCACGATCAATTGAAAAGGATAGCCCCCTTAACTCATTGAAATAGGTCGCCATATTAAGCAAGGCCAGTGCTTCTAAAGGATCTTCCATTTTGTAGAGCAGATCAGTAAGGTTTTGAGGGTCAGTCTCTCCATACATAAGTAGATATGAAACTCCTAAAGATCTAACATACAGTTCCTCTTCTTGCTTGGATATGTTCACAATTAGATTCAACATATCAGGAACCACTTTTTCATTCAAACTGCATGCAGCAATAAGAGCCCAATACCTTGCGATAGGATCCGAGGACTCAAGCGACTTTTCTATTAATTCTATACCATTATCTTCCGCTAAGTAGGCGTTAGCAATTTTCATATAAGAAGCAATATTATCCCGATGATTTTCTCCATATTTAGCAGGATTGGTTGACACATCTTTAACGATCATGTGCTCAGGATAAAAAGATAAATCAGGCTGATCAAGCTGCCATTGGAAAAGCATAGTTCGTAATTCGGCTAATACTTTTGTCATTTCTTCGTTTGAAGCAAGATTATTAGTTTCGAACGGATCTGCCTCAACATCAAAAAGCATCTCAGATAGCTTCGGTTCAAAAAAGGCATTTTGTGTTTCATTTAACTGACCAGCTTGATATAATGTCTTCCATTCTTGGTAGCCAGTTTGTCGATATCGGTAATTGTTCATTAATCCATCTGGAAGAAAGCTCATATAGTTTCGAACATATTTGTATTTCCCTTTACGAACAGTTCTGACCATATCATACTTCTCGTCAAATCGATCTGCGTATCCAAAAGTTACATCGTTAGGTATTCTGTCCTTACTAAGGAATGCTTTCCCATCCATCTCCTCAGGAATAGCCAACCCAGCCAAGTCCAGCACAGTAGGTGCTAAATCGATAAAACTCACAAAATCCATAGAAGACTCTCCTGCTTTCAGTTCAAATTGATCTCTAAAAAGATTTGGGATATAAACCACCATTGGCACGTGCAAGCCCATTTCATTGATATAGCCTTTGCTGCCGGGCAGCACCCCGCCATGATCACCGTAGTAGAATATGAATGTACTATCCATCAGGTTAGATACTTGCAATTCGTTTACTACTTGCCCAACAACTTGGTCCATCTTCTGCATCAAATCTAGATAACGAGCATTCGCATATCTAAAAATTTCTGTGTCGGGATGGTTAGGTTGCACAAAAACATCATCCATGCTTAATTCAGTTGGGCTATTTTCCATGTCCTCAAGCGAATAATGCATGCGCGACTCATGGCTCAAGCCAATATTGTGCACATAGAAAAAGGGTTGCCCTTCTAGTCTATGGCTCCAGTGAGCCTTTTGAGATGACTCATCCCAAGCTTCTTCATCAAAAATGAAGTTATAATCCTCTTTGGCATTATTAGCAGTGAAGTATCCGGCTTGTCGCAAATAATTCGGGAACATCTTCAAATCACCTGGTAATGGTACCAGAGCCTCTTTTCTGTGAAAATTTGAAGCCGTCCGAGGACCATAGCAACCTGAGATAATAGCAGACCTAGCCACGCTGCAAACAGCACCATTTGAAAATGCCCTTTCGTATTTGATCCCTTCTTTGGCCAAAGCTTCAATATTGGGTGTAGCCACCCCATGCTCATCAAATAACTTCAGATAGTGTTTCGAATTATCCTCTGAGACAATCCACACGATGTTCGGTTTAAATTTTTCTTGCGTTGACGTACAGCTTGAAAACCCTAACAGTAGGATGATATATACGAGGTGATCAATGCTTAAGTGATGCATATTTATGTACTTCCTTACCTTAAATCAAGTCTTGCTTTCTCACCTCTGGAGGCTTGATTAATCCAATATTGTCTCTTTTCTTCTTCCTTCAATACATTTTCCGCATGGGGATCATACCATTTGGCAGGCACTGTCCTTTGATTCCATTTATTAAATAATGAGGTTAGTTCCGCTACTTTTTCGGGCATCTTTTGCGCGAGGTTAAGATGCTCATAAGGGTCACTAGCCAAATTAAAAAGCAAATATTCTTGCTTGTAGCCTGACCAAATCAATTTAAAATCTCCCTGTCTTACAGCGCGTCCTGCACCATCAGAATACCTCCAATATAGATCTTCGTGTGGTATAGCGTTATCCTCACCTTTCAAAAAAGGAATCAAATCTACTCCGTCCAGAGTTTGATATCCAGAGTAAACTGCTCCTGATGCTTCCAATATTGTTGGATAGATATCCAAAGCTGATATAGGCTTCTCATACTTCAATCCTTTGGATAGTTGACTTGGCCAAGAGACCAAAAAAGGCACTCTTATACCTCCTTCAAAAAGCATCCCTTTATGACCTCTGTAGGGCTGACTAGATGCGCCATTTAGCGCTCCTCCATTATCACTATAGAAGAATATGAGCGTATTATCATACTCCCCCGTCTCTTTGAGTTTATCAATCACAGTACCTATTCCTTTGTCCATGGCATAAACCATCGCTCCATACACGGCTCTTCGTCCATCTTCCTGATGCTTCATTACTTCCAAATATTCATTTGTAGCATGCAGAGGACTATGAGGGGCATTGTATGCGAGGTATATAAAAAAGGGCTTATCGTCCATACTGTATTGATCAATGTAACGCACTGCCTCATCAGAAAAATCATCTGTCAAATAACTAAGTTCATTTTGCGGAATGACTTTACCATTTCTCCTTACTCCATGTTCGGGACCTTTTCTGCCTGTATCGCCCCAATAACTCAGCCCTCCACCAACAAATCCAAACCAGTCATCAAAACCTTGATTAGTTGGCCAAAACTGCGCCGAGTCTCCCAAATGCCACTTTCCAATGGCACAGGTATGATAGCCCGCTTTTTGCATGGTTTCTGAAATCAAAACTTCTCCTACAGGCAATCCATCATCGGCTGATGTGTTTTCATATGGAATGTTGTTTTCATGGCCGAACATCTGCTGATAGCGCCCTGTCAAAAGTCCAGCTCTACTAGGGCTACAGTAAGGATGTGAAGCATAACCCTGAGTCATAACCACTCCATCGGAAGCTAAGGCATCTAGGTTAGGTGTTGGTATGTCTGTACAGCCATTAAATCCGACATCTCCCCAGCCCTGATCATCCGAAAGTATGATAAGAATATTGGGTCTCTTTGAAGATGATTGCACCTGCTGAGGTTGACTTTGTTCTGTACAACCTACAACTACAGAAACAATCAGAAATAATAATAGAATTTGAAAAGTGCGCATATCAATCAAAATATTCTTTAAATGTCTCCGAGAGGTTCAATGGATCACCTACTTTCACTTGCCAAACAACAAGTTCATTGATTAGATCCTTAATCTTTGTAGTGTTTAATGTTTTGAGATTGTTCATTTCCCAAGGATCTGAATCTAAATCGTAAAGCTCCAAATCCCCACTTTCGGGATATAGAATCAATTTATCGTTACCAATAATAATCGCTCGCTGACTATCAAACATGGCCATATAGATTGACTTACGGACTTGCGTTGAAACATCGATTATGGGTAGTAAGCTTTCAAACGTCACATGCCCAGGTATCTCTAAACCGAGCATTTCAATCAGTGTTGGGTACACATCTTGCAAATAGACCCGATCCTCAAATTGCTTTCCCTTAGGTAGATCTGGGGCTTTTACGATCAGAGGTGCAGTGACGCTTGGTTCATACAAACAAACTTTTCCAGCCACACCATTCTCTCCAAAGCTGATGCCGTGATCTGAGGTAAAAATAATAATTGATTCCTCATATATTCCTTTCTCTTTTAGTGCATTTAGAATATCTCCAATGCGATCATCCATGTGCGTAACCATGGCATTATTTTGCTGCCTACGACTTTTCATTGTAGCCGCTTTCAATGGTTCGTTGGTATAGTTATATTCAATATTAGGATTCAACGGCCCTTCGATCACACTTGGTGGTAGCTCCATTCCATCTGTAGGATAAAGATCATAATATCCTTGCTCAGTTTGTCTAGGAACGTGTGGAGCATTGAAGGCTATATAAAGAAAGAAAGGATTCTCTGAATCATATTGGTCAACAAACTCAACCGCTTCCGTACCCGTAATATCTGTAACATGACCTGCCTCCGTATTATAAGATTTGAGCTGCCCAGGTTGAATACTTCCTGTTTGATCAAAAATTGTGTTCGGAGATTTACCCCATGCATGCCATTTACCTGTCATATAGGTCTCATAACCAGCTGATTTCAACACTTCAGTCATGGATTGTGGAGCGTTCTCCTTAGTGATCTTCTGCGAATCCCAGAGGTACTTACCATAAAAGAGCATGCTACGACTTGGTACACAAACAGCTGGAGACCAACAGCCCATGTTGTATGCATTGGTAAAAGAGATCCCTTCATTAGCCAATTGATCTATGTTGGGAGTGAACATGTTCGGATTACCAAAAGCACCCACTGCTTGGTTGCTCTGATCATCTGATTCTATGAAGATTATATTAGGCCTTTTTTGCGAGCTAACACTAAAACACGTAAATAAAAGAGTTAATAATATTAAAGACCTTGGCTTCCAGTTCATCATTTAAAATATCAATGGGATTCACCAGAAGAAGAGTCCGAGGTATATCTCAATACTCTTGGTTTTTCATTACCTCTAGCTTGAGTGATTTGATCTTTCCAAGCTTTCCTTAGTTCTGACAATTTCTGCTCATTTTCTGGCGCTTCAATTACATTGGCAGTTTCTTGTGGATCACTTTTGAGGTTATACAATTCTTCAAAGACCGGCTGCTCACCATTTATAGGAGAATCTATATATTCTCGATAGGTCGCTATATCAGGATCATGCACTTTATAAAGCATTTCATTGATTGGCATTCCCAAATCCTTGGCTGCTTGTATCTTTTTTGCTGCTGAAAAAGTGTTATTCTGATAATATCGAATGTACTTCCACTGCTTGGTTTGCACAGCTTCGCATCGAGGGTTGCCAAATTGAGTTGACCAAAGATTCTCAGTAAACAAATACTCTCGTGGTTCGATGCTATCATCGCCAAGAAGTTTCTTAAGGCTTGAGCCCTGATATGTTTTAGGAATTTCAATATTGGCCATTTCCAAAATAGTAGGAGCAACATCTATACTCTGAACCAAAGCATCGGAATGTATTCCCTTGCGGGATTTCTTAGCACGTGGATCATGAATGATCATAGGCACATGGGTGGTTTGTTCATAGCAAAAAGCCTTGCCTCCAAGTCCATGTTGACCCATAAATAACCCATGATCTGAAGTAAATATGATTACAGTATTCTTGTCTAATCCTTCATTTTTTAGTTTTTCACGCAATTGCCCTACCATTCTGTCAATGCCTGTCATGGCTTGATACTGTCGGATGATTCGTTCTCGATTGGTCTCAGGTGTATCAACATAATTGTACCCTAATTGTCGATCCGAATCTCTAAGGAGGTTCTTAGGTAATTTGGCTTCTACGATATCTTCCCTGGCAATATAGTTTTCTGGCATAGGGATATCCAGATCACGATATTTAGTCTTATAGAGTTCATCATCTGTTTCCCTCAATTTCATTGTACTCGTACCAGCTCCGTGAGGCAAGTTGAAACAAACAGAAAGTACAAATGGCTTATCTCTGGGACGCTCTTCCAAAAACTTAACTGCGCCTTCAAGCTTTTGTCCATTTGATAAAAAATCCTGAACTCCCTCGGAGATGATCTCTGCCTGTGTATCGCTTGTAGCATTCTTGAAAATATCATGAACTTCCTTAGGATAAAATCTAATATGCCCATGGCCTGCGTACCAATAGTCAAAGCTTTCTTCCATCACACCACTTCCATAGCCTCCCTCCCCTACAGGGACATGATTTTTACCAACCCAGCCTGTAAAATATCCAGCATCACGCATGATCATCGGATAAGTAACATTCCATGCTTCCATACTCATACTCGTACCTGAATTAAAATTGATCCCGTGCTTACGTTCGTACTCGCTCAGAAGTATACTTGCGCGGCTTGGCGTACAGATAGCGCTCGTAACATGTGCATTGGTGAATAAGATGCTCTCCCTGGCCAATTGGTCTAGATTGGGTGTCTCGACAATCTCATTACCTGTGCATCCCATCATTCCATAGGACTGATCATCTGTAAGGATAAACACAAAATTAGAGGTAGTCTGAGCGCTCACAGTAGCTCCAAAAAGAATGCAGATAGGTATCAGTAGAAATGGCTTGTTTATTGTCATACATTCGTAAATTCAATCTAAACTAGCTAAAATATACGCTGCAT
>CAYGPP010000125.1:0-12113 GCA_964351885.1 uncultured Marinoscillum sp. | reverse complement strand
GTTTTTCCATGATTGACTCTCAATTGGTTAAGTGAAAAAGAGTCAACTTATTTTAAGACGATACAGTGACTAAGTAAGGCCATGCGCCATCATCGTTTGTTATCGCCTTTACCATATTAGATAGGCAATTGAAAGTTGAAAAGTTCTATTTTGATTTTTATGGTTTGGGGACTTTACAGGATTCCCTTGATCATCTGTTAATGATTGTTGATTTTTAAAGAATGACGAAAGTCCATGAAAATATCGGAATCCAAGTAATGTATTCTCTGAAATAAGAAACTCACTTCCTAATCCGATTCCAAAATCAAATCTATTTAAAGAGGATTCTATGCCTAGCTCTTCCCAAAAGTCAAAGAGATTTACAGTTTCGGATTTGAATTTAGTTTTTGCCGAAAGTAGATAACCTAGTTGCGGACCAGCCTGAATTGTTAGTTTTGAAAGAGGTTGATATTCGGCAAAGATAGGGATAGAGATGTAGTTATAATTGACATTACCATCTCCAGGGGGATCGGAAGTCTGATATCCTTCAAAGTGATAGCCTTGGTTGGAATAGAGAATTTCTGTTGAAGTTGACAACTTCTCAGTGATCTTCATTTTTCCGATGACACCCACGTGGTATCCTATCCGATATTGGTTTTCATCTAATCTTTTCCAGTTATCTTCAACTAAAATATTATTCACATAATTCATCCCAGCCCTTGCACCGAGTTTAAATTTTGTTTGTGCGTTCAGAAGTGTTGGAATAACTATCAGAAATGTTAATAGAGTTATAGAATTTCTCATTTTCAAGTTCGCTTTATTGGCGCTAACGCCCGTATAGAACGCTGTGCCTATCCGTAGCTTAATGGTGATGAAAGTAGTATTTTCTGTGTTTCCTTGCAAGTTGCACAGAACTTAGCGACAACCTTTCTTCGTCATCACCAGCCGGAACCTGCGTGCAGGCCAACCACAACAACAAGCTTCAGCGAGACCTTCTTAAACGGCCATGAAACTCAAAACACAGAAAATGCGGGCTAGCCGCATGGACTCAAATAAATGTGAGTAAAGGCATGTGTTTCTATATAATGTTAGCCTTTCTTAACATATTGACGAATACTATCCTTGATATTTCCGATAGCCGCTATCTACTCCTTTATCACCTACTGCTTGGCAAACTGAATTCCCTTTGTTCTTCCATTTGAAACAGTAAATTCATTGATCATGCCTTTAGAATCTCTTTTGAAGGCTACTTCACCCATGAAAAAAACGTCACCACTAAAAGTGTCGTCCTCTATGGGTGACAGTACTATGTCTTTCAGATTTTTATGCTCAGCATACAAGATACTGTCCTTCACTACAATCGTATAAAACGTTTCAAGCTCTTCACTTAAATATTTCCCCTCAAAGGCGTGTAGTTGATCTACGGTTGGATCGTATGGAGGAAGTTTTTCCATCACAGTGTTTGATCCACCTTGGGTATGTATGGCACTTATACTTTCACCAACTTCGTTCATTTCAAATACGATGGTAGCTTCTATACCTGAATACTCAAAGCTATGCTCCGCAATAAGGTTTAGGCGTAGTGATGATTGCCCAGTTGGGTAGGCCACCAATTGATCATCTTCAACTTTATAGTCTATAACCAAGCCTATCTCAGCGGCCTTATACTTTCCTGCATAGTTTTTCAATATTTCTGGATCCACTTCAAAACTTTTCGCAGATAGAGTATCCTCTACTTCCTTCTTCTCTTCTGTGTAATATTCTAAAAAGAACAAATCACTTAATTCATTAGCTATACCAGTTGAAAAAGAAGCATTGTTGCTTAAGGCAATTACGCCTGAATTGATTTCAGGGTAATAAAAAAGTGCAGCTCGATGTGCAATATCAGCACCAGTATGTGCGTATCTTTTTAATCCTTTTCTCTCGCCAACCCCAATTCCTAATGCATAGCTCATAGTATCTTCATTATTTAATATCCCCGGAGTAACTAGTTTTTCGATTATTTCCTTTCCACCAACTTGAGGGTTATTGAAATTCTCCAACCATTTTGCTAGATCTAATGTTGTTGTATAAATTCCGCCTGCTCCATAAGCTGCATATAAATCTCCTGATTCAACTATGCCCATTTCTCCCTGGCTATAGCCCTGCGATGCTCGAGGGATAATTTGAGTAGGGTCAGCACGAACGTAGGAGTCCTTCATGTCTAATGGATCAAATACATTTTCCTTCATCCAAACGGGGAATTTGGAATCTGTTTTTCGTTCCACTATTTCCGCAAGCATGATGAATGCGGAATTATTATAATTAAATTCTTCTCCTGGAGATGCCTGCAATACCTTTTGCTTTTTTATGGTATTTAATATTTCAGATCTCAACAATTTATCTTCACCGTTCCAACCTGCAATAGGCAAGAGGTTATAGACTTCTCTTAGGCCATTGGTATGGTTCAATAGATTTTTAATGGTAATTACCTCACCAAAATCCGGAAATTCTGGTATGTGCTTTCTCACATCATCATCAAGGGATAATACCCCTTGTTGTTCCAGAAGTAATATGGCGAATGCAGTGAACTGTTTGGATACCGATCCTATATTAGTAGGCGTGCTTAATTTAAAATCTATGTTATGGCTTAAGTTAGCTTTTCCATATGCTTTTGAAAATATCATCTCGCCATTTTTGATTACACCAATAACAGCTCCAGGCTCATTATCTGAATAAAAAGAAAGGAGTTGATCTACTCTTTTTACCGGATCTGAAGCAATAGGTTCAACTTTATCAATTATAATAGAATAATCACCTGATTCTTCTTTAAAGGGCTCAATTTCTAAACGATAGTTCCCTGTTTTATGAATACTAAATGAAAATAATTCTGGTCCTCTTGCAGGGTTGTCAAAATTTTCGATTTCTTCATTATCTTCATTATATAATTTTACTACTACATCAACTGTCTTTTGATTAACAGATCCCATAATAAAGGCATTGGAATCTAGTTGAATTTCATATGATTTGGGTGTTTTTTGAAGAAGACTCCCAGATTGTTCAATGCCTATTTCAAGGTCACCTGAAATAATCATTTTCGGATTTTGTTGGCAGGAAATAAGGAGTGTTATAAGAAGAATTGATATTAGGCTTTTCATAGTTGTGTGGTTTGTGATTCTAAGTTATTGAAAATCAATAAATAGTAAAGCTTATAGTTTGCGCAATTAAAGGCTAACATCAGGATAATGTGCATTACCCTATTTTTATTAGTAATCTACTAAATAATGGTTTAAACGAATATTACAAGGCTTCCGAGTGTAGAAATTAGTCGTATTATTAAACGTTTATAAACGACTATAAACGTTTAATAATACAGATAGCAAAGCGCTTTTATGCAGGGGGGATGTTCGTTCCTAGCCTTGCTGGCGATTTCACTAACAAGCCATCAATGTCCACCTCTTCGTAGTTAAGGCTGGAATACGGTAATACTAGACTAATCCCAATCACTCCACAATCCTCAGCTTAGCAAACGCGAGTAAAAGTGTCTTTTCTCCAGCTTTTTCGAATTGCACTTTGGCTTTTTTGTTGGCGCCTTCCGCATCCATAACGGTGACCTTTCCGAAACCAAACTTGGCATGTTCTACACGCATGCCTTCTTCCAGACCACTTGTATCACTTGGTTGGAAGTCCGAACTTGGCTTGTGGTTAGGAGCAGAGGCGAACTTCCTATTGCTCGCATCCTTCTTGAGGGTCTTGACGAAATTCTGCGTGACATAGCTCTCAGCAGAAGAAAGCGGTGAAGTGGTCGAATGCTTCTTATTGACCTTGATGAACTTCGGATCTACTTCCTCTAAGAACCGGCTGGGCTCACAGCTTTTCAGTCGTCCGTATCTATATCTATTGAGTGCGTAGCTGAGATGGAGCTTAGCTTTAGCTCGTGTTATCGCTACATAAAACAACCGGCGTTCCTCTTCCAAATCAGCTCTGCTGCTGAGCATCATCTGAGAGGGAAACAAGTCTTCTTCCATCCCTACGATGTACACGTATTTGAACTCCAGACCCTTGGCCATATGTATGGTCATGAGTGTGACGGACTCTTCCGGATCATTTTTTCGATCTTCATCAGTAAGTAATGTCACTTCCTGCAGAAATGCACTCAGACTTTTGTCTTCACGTTCTTTGTCATCCGTAAATTCCTTGATGGCATTGAGCAATTCTTGTACGTTTTCGTACCGGCTCATTCCTTCTATTGTCTTATCGGCATACAGGTCTCTGAGTAGTCCAGAGTTTTTGGCTACTTGAGCGGCAGTATCATACGCATCTTTTTTCTCAGCTGTAAGTCGAAAGCTTTTGATGAGCGTAACATACTCCTCTACTTGTGAGCTACCCCGTCCACCGATATAAGTTTTGGCATGCTCCATGATCTCCCAAAGTGGCTTCTCATGTTCATCAGCCGCCACGATGAGTTTTTCAATCGTTCCTGGTCCAATACCACGCTTGGGCAAGTTGATGCTCCGGCGCATGGCTTGCTCGTCATTTGGATTGACGATGTACCTGAGGTACGCGACCACATCTTTGATTTCCCGGCGCTGATAGAAGGAGAGCCCACCGACTACCCGGTATTTGAGATTGTTTCTGCGGAGGGCTTCCTCCATTGCCCTTGACTGGCTATTTGTTCTGTATAGAATCGCAAAGTCCTTGTTGCTAGACTGACTCTGCATCTTGGTCTCGAATATAGAGGAGGCTACCAGCTTACCTTCTTCATTGTCAGATGTTGCTTTGATGAGATCAATGAGTTCGCCATCCTCATTGTCTGTCCACACGTTCTTCTTGAGCTGTGCTGTATTTTTGTTGATCACAGAATTGGCAGCTTGCACGATCGTATTACTTGATCGGTAATTCTGCTCTAGCTTAATGACTTTGAGGTCTGGATAATCACGCTCAAAATTCAAAATGTTTTGAATGTCAGCCCCACGGAATGCATAGATACTCTGTGCATCGTCACCCACGACTGCTATGTTCTGCCTCACAGCAGATAACCGCTTGGCGATCAAGTATTGGGAAATATTCGTATCCTGAAACTCGTCTATAAGTATGTAATGGAATCGCTGCTGGTACTTATTCAGTATGTCAGCATGCTCTTGGAAAAGGATGTTGGTATTGAATAACAAATCATCAAAATCCATGGCACCTGCTTTGAAACAGCGCATTACATAAGCCTGATAAATCTTGCCCATTTCGGGGCGCATATTGGCAGCATCATCTTCCGCGTAGATCGGATTGTTTTGATAATCTTGCCACGAGACCAATCTGTTTTTGGCAGCCGAGATTCTATTCGAGACCACATTGGCTTTGTAAAGCTTATCATCTAGTCGCTTCTCTTTTACAATCTGTCGTATGAGGGTTTTGGAGTCATCCGAATCATAAATGGTGAAGTTGGATGGGTAGCCCAATCGTGATGCCTCTGATCTTAATATTCTAGCAAAAACAGAGTGAAAAGTTCCCATATAGAGATTTCGTGCGTCATTGCCCACGATTTTTTCTATCCGATCCCGCATTTCTTTGGAGGCCTTGTTGGTAAAGGTCAGCGCCATGATGTTGAACGGGTCCACGTTCTTTTGTCGCATCAGAAATGCTATCCTATATGTCAATACGCGCGTCTTGCCAGAGCCAGCACCAGCTATCAGCATAGTTGGTCCTTCGGTATTAATTACGCCTTCTTTTTGTGGGGGATTGAGCTCGTCTAGATACGCATCCTTTGCTTCATTGGCCATTCGGCAAATCTAATATTATTGAGGGCAACTTTATGGACTAAATGGGATTTGGAATCTTACGAAAGGAAAGAATTTCCTCAAAGAATAAAACGATAGAAGTAATTGAGAATTACCAAAAGAAAGAAGCCCAATACAAAACTGACTTCTAAGAAGAGAAAGATGTTTTTCCAGATGGTTTTGTCTTTTTTCACCAGATAGCTCTCAGTTTGATTCAATTGGATTCATTCAATTGTCTAAGTAAATTAAAACAAGATCGGCAGAAGATTATCTAAATGTTAAGTCGATTTAGGCGTAATTTGGATTATCGGCTAATTTCGCTTGCTGTGTCTTCTCAACCAACCATATACTTTCATGTAGGACTTGGTAAAGTGGCGTCCACTTACCTTCAGAAATCCGTCTTTCCAAGATTGAGAGGGATTCACTATATCACTACGCATAAATACAAAAAGTCAAAAGCGATTATCCCGAATTTGAATGCTGATAAGATTCTAGTTTCCAGAGAATTTGACCGTCAGTTCGAAGAAGAAGTAAGGTGGTTTACGGCTACTTATCCTGACTGTCGGATTATCATGCTATTGCGCAGGCACGACGATTGGATTGCTTCTCAATACAAGCGGCATGTGAAGAATGGATATTTTCATTCCTTCGAATCATTTATTGATTTGGAGAATGATGAAGGGTTTTGGAGTAAGGATGAGCTGAATTATAGCGCCAAGTTGGAGGTAATTAGAGAATGCTGTATTCACGCTCCGTTGATTCTGTTTTATGAAGATTTCCAGAATGATTCTGATGGCTTCTTGGCTTCCTTGACCAATTACATGGGAGTGGAGCAGCCAAAGGATTTATCTACCAAAGTCGTTCATCGATCATTCAGCGAAAAGCAATTGAAAGTCCTTCGATCATTTTGCAAACGCTTCGTTGGAGCAGTCCCTATCAATCATCGGAATAAGTGGAAACATTGGTTGCTTTATCGGCCAGTGTGGGCATGCTATCATTTGATCCTTTATACAGCCTTGTTTATTCCAGACAGCCTGATCTCTCCAGTGCCATTGATTTCAAGCGAAAGCTTAACTCGAATCAGGATAGAATTTGAAAGTGATTGGGACAGAATGAAATCCGCAGCTAAAGAAGTGGAGTAACTTTCTTCAGCAGTTCTGCGGGACTATCAGCGATTATCAACTCAGCTCTTTGAGTGGCCGACAGGAATCCTTCTGAAACGGAGTGGTCCAAGAAATCAAATAGTTTGTCGTAGTAGCCGTTGGTATTTAAGAAGGCACATGGCTTATTGTGATAGCCTATTTGGTGCCAGGTAAACACTTCTATTATTTCCTCAATCGTACCAATGCCCCCAGGCATGGCGATGAACCCATCAGACAATTCGGCCATTTTTGCTTTGCGCTCGTGCATCGTGTCTACTATAATTAGCTCCGTAATGGCTTGATGGCCAACTTCCAGTTCCATGAGTTTTTTAGGGATGATCCCAATCACTTCACCTCCAGCTTCCATTACAGCATCAGCACTTGCGCCCATCAAACCAACATTCCCACCTCCAAAGACCATCCCGATTTGCTGGTCAGTTAGCAGTTTACCCATTTGAATTGCTGCGTTTTTATAGATTGGATTTGATCCCGTACTTGATCCGCAGAATAGGGCTAGTCGTTTGTTCATAAGGCTTGATTGAAGGGCAAAAAAATTACGCACCAAAACTGGCGCGTAATCTGAAGAGGATTGATGAAGTATGTACGTAACTCAATCTATTTACTAAGGTCGCAAATTTTAGGCAAATTTGCAACAGCAAATAGGCTCTCATTTCGACTATTTCTTCAGTTCGATATTATATAAGTCCAATCTTCTATCCTTCATGGTCTGTACACTTCCAAATTCGTGAAGCTCTTTGAGTAATTCCAAATCTAAATCACCAATAACAGTCATCTCGGTATTTGGAGTTGCTTCCGATTTTATTGCATTTGTCGGGAAGGCAAAGTCAGATGGCGTGAATATGGCACTCTGAGCATATTGGATATCCATGTTATTGACTTTAGGTAAATTACCTACACAGCCAGCTATGGCCACATAACACTCATTTTCAATAGCACGTGCTTGGGCGCAATATCTTACTCTGTTATAACCATTAGGCGTATCTGTCAAGAATGGAACAAACAGTATTTGCATTCCTTGCTCGGCATACAATCTTGAGATCTCCGGAAACTCCACGTCGTAGCAAATGGTAATACCAATCTTACCAGCATCGGTATCAAACACTTTCACTTTATCACCACCAGATATTCCCCAAGAGGTTTTCTCAGACGGAGTAATGTGGATTTTCTTATAGCTGTCCCATGAGCCGTCTCTCCGGCAGAGGTAAGACACATTGTAAAGCACATCGTCTTCTATCTCTGGCATTGAGCCTGTGATAATGTTCACATTGTAGGCTATAGCAAATTCAGTAAATTTTTCTCTTAGTGCTGTGGTGTACTTAGCCAAACCTCGTATCGCATCAGCTTCGCCCAAATGATTGAACTCTGCCATCAGCGGAGCATTGAACAATTCAGGGAAAAGAATGAAATCCGAATTGTAGTCACCAAAAGCATCAATGAAATATTCCATTTGCTCCACTAGCGATTCAAGATTTTTGAATGGACGCATTTGCCATTGCACAAGTCCTATTCTCACATAGGTGCGAGGTGCGTTGATCAAGTGCTCCACATTTTGGTAATAGATATTGTTCCATTCCAGCAACGTGGCGTAATCTTCGGAATCTGGGTCACCCGGGAGGTAGTTTTTAAGAATTTTCTTGACGTGAAATCCATTCCCAAGTTGAAAGTTGAGTGTTGGGTCGTAAATCGTTCTGGTCTTTACCTCGTCAATATATTGACGGGGCGTTAGTTCTGCGGAGTGCTTAGAATAATTCGGAATCCTTCCTCCTGCCATAATTGACTTCAAATTGAGGTTTTCGCATAGTTCCTTTCTGCCATCATAGAGCCTACGACCTAGTCTTAGCCCACGCTGTTCTGGATCTACAAATACATCTATACCATACAAAACGTCACCTTTTGGATCGTGAGTGCTGAATAGAGGACTACCAAGTATTTGCTTGTAAGTATGATTGTCACCAAATTTTTTATAATCGACGATAATGGAGAGCGCCGCAGCTACCATCTTACCGTCTATTTCCATGCATAATTGCCCTTCTGGAAATGTTTTGAGAAGTTTTTGAATATCTGCTTCTTGCCAATAAGGATTATCCATATCCTTATAAGTGCGCTCCATGATATCTCGAAGTTCATCGTAATCAGAAAGAATGAGATGTCTCAGGTGTACGTTAAGACCATCGCCCTCAATAGTTGATTTTTCAATTGTCATATTTGATTTAGAATGAATCTGCAAACGACAGATTTTGCCGAAAGTTCGATAAAAAGAAACTTATAAATCAATGGGTCGTCGGCTTATTCCATAAATTTGAAAAAAATTGAAAAACAACAAGAATGCGCTATTACAATAACCTAATTGATACGATTGGCAATACCCCACTAGTAAGACTCAATAAGCTGAATGAAGGAATAAGAGGGACTATTCTAGTTAAGGTCGAATACTTCAATCCAGGCAATTCTGTTAAGGATCGAATTGCACTAAAAATGGTAGAGGCGGCTGAGAAATCTGGAGAGCTAAAGCCTGGAGGTACGATCATCGAAGGAACTTCCGGGAATACGGGTATGGGATTGGCTTTGGTAGCACAAGCAAAAGGCTACAAGTGCATCTTCACTTTGGCAGATAAGCAGTCTCCAGAAAAGATGGATATACTAAGGGCTGTGGGCGCTGAGGTTATCGTTTGCCCTACTAATGTGTCACCCGATGATCCGAGATCATATTATTCAGTTGCCAAAAAGTTGAATGAGGACATCCCCAATTCTATCTATCCCAATCAATATGATAATCCAGCCAATACAGAAGCACACTACTTAAGTACTGGTCCTGAAATCTGGGATGATACTGAAGGAAAAGTGACTTACTATGCTGCTGGTATGGGCACCGGTGGGACGATCTGCGGGACGGCAAAGTATCTGAAAGAGCAGAATCCAGCCGTGCAATCTGTTGCCATAGATTCTTACGGATCGGTCTTTAAGAAATATAAGGAAACAGGAATCTTTGACGAAAAAGAGATTTATCCATATCTCACCGAAGGAATAGGAGAAGATATTCTACCAAAAAATGTCAATTTCGACTTGATAGATCATGTAGTGAAAGTTACCGATAAGGATGGAGCAGTCATGGCTCGGAAACTGGCTCGACAAGAAGGCCTTTTTTGTGGTTGGTCATGTGGATCCGCTGTTCATGGAGCGTTGGAGTTTGCCAGAGAGCACATGACGGAAGATGATGTCATGGTGATTCTATTGCCCGATCACGGGACACGCTATTTGGGTAAAGTCTACAATGACAATTGGATGAAGGATCATGGATTTTTAGAATCTAGAAAGTTCGCCACGGCAAAAGATATTATAGAGAACCGAAAAGGAAATGGCGAGCTCAAAACCATAGATAAGTCGCTCACGGTAGGAGAGGCTATTTTGACTATGAATCAATACGGAATTGATCAGGTACCAGTCACTGATGGAGAAGAGTTTGTGGGAAGTCTAAATGATACCAAGGTGTTAAAAAGTCTTCTGGAAAACCCTGAGATTAAATCTAAGCCTGTCAGTGAGATTATGGATGCGCCATTCCAATTTGTGGGATTGGACAATACGCTCGATGTATTGTCATCATTGATCCAAAAGGATAGTAAAGCACTGCTTGTGCGCGATCATCAAAATGCTGCACACATAGTTACTCAGAGTGATTTACTGATGGCTATTAGCGAATAACTTTGCTAATTGGTTAGAGAGACATATCTTTATGCCAATAAAATAAATTCTAACTCTTTGTTTGCAGTCCCTCATCAGTTTTTGGTGAGGGATTTTTTATGGATTTTTATCAGCAGACCTACAAAGTATCAATTAGGGAAATAATGAGAAGTTCATTAATGAAGCCATACGTGTGAATTCAGAAGGAAAACTTGCTTTGATATCAAGAGGTTCCTCTGTTAATGGATGAATAAAAGATAATCGTTGTGCGTGGAGCATCATTTCTTCTAAGTTCCATTGCTCCTTGAAGAACTTATTTTGCTTGTTACATCCATGAGGTCGATCCCCGATAATCGGATGCATGATATGTGCCATGTGCTTCCGTAGTTGATGCATTCTTCCAGTTTCGGGGATGAGTTTAACTAAGCTATATCGAGAGGTAGCATGTTTTCCGAAAGGCACATTCAGTTCAGTTGTATCCATCCTTTTATAGTAAGTAACCGCATCTTGCACCTTGCCGCATTCATTTCTTAATGCATAGTCGATGGTGTCAGACTCATCGATGTACCCTCTTACTATGGCGTAATAGATTTTTTTGAACTGCTTTTCTGCAAATGCTTGTTGAAGGAGTTTATTGGTTTCTTTATCTAGACCAAATAGTAATACTCCAGAAGTTTTACGATCTAGTCTGTGCGCTGGATGGACATGCTGCCCGATCTGATCTCTAAGCATCTGCATAGCAAATTCGCCAGCATTTCGAGCAATTGGCGATGGGTGCACCAAAAGACCAGCAGGTTTGTTGATAGCGATTAAATATTCGTCTTGATAAATGATTTCCAGCACAGACTCGGATTGAGTTTGATGTTTTATGCGAATATGTCTTTTTTTGCCATTCGTGACTTAACTTTGGTCATTGAATTATGTCACAAGCAGTAAATATATCTCTCTATCAGCCAATGTTGCACTCTATCGCGTTTCGCATGGTGGGGTGTATGCATGATGCAGAAGATCTTGTACAGGATACTTTCGTCAAGTATTTGACTGTGGATCATGAGAAAATCAACAATACCAAGGCTTACTTGATTCGGTCAGTGACCAACAATTGTCTGAATCATATGAATAGTCTGAAAGAAAAGAAAAAGGACTATCTGGAGACTGTAAAACTTCCTGAGCTTTTTGAGAAGATAGACTTTACGCATATTGATTTTAAAGTAGAGTTGGAAGGTGCTCTGAAATTACTTCATAAGAAGTTAGGACCACTTGAGAGGGCTTTGTTTTTATTGCGTGAAGGATTTGATTTTGAATATGACGAGCTGCAGCAGATTTTCAATAAAAAGAAGGATCACTGTCGTCAATTGGTTTGCCGAGCGAAGGATAAGTTGAGCCAAGAGACTGATAAAATCACACCATCATTCGATTCTGCGAAATATTTTGAAGCTTTTCAAAAAGCTTGTTCTGAAGGTGATTTCGATGATTTGATCGAACATCTGAATGATGAGCAAGCGGAAGTTGTTACTCCGAAAAAATAATCTCAATTATTTTA
>CAYGPP010000124.1:0-12153 GCA_964351885.1 uncultured Marinoscillum sp. | reverse complement strand
AGCAAATCCCATACGGATGATCTCATTTACTTCAGAAATATTGAGTCCATATCGGGTAATTTTGGAGCGGTTGTATCTCACACTCATTTGTGGTAAGCCTTCTATTTTTTCTACTATGATATCAGAGGCACCATCAACATTTTTAATTAACTGTGCTATTTCATTAGCTTTTTGCGCTAGGATTTCAAGGTTTTCACCAAAAACCTTGATGGCTAAATCGGCTCTTACACCGGTTATAAGTTCATTAAAACGCATCTCAATAGGTTGGGTAAATTCGTAATCAACTCCGGGAATAGCCGCGATCAATGCTTGTTTTACCTTGTCCGCAAGCTCATCCTTACTCTTTGTGGTTTGCCACTCACTTTTAGGTTGCAATGTGATGATCACATCAGTCTCTTCCATGGACATAGGGTCAGTAGGCACTTCGGCTGCACCTATTCTAGTGATTACTTGGTTTACTTCAGGGAAACCGCGTATTACACGCTCGATTTCTGTAGTGATTTCGACTGTTCTACTCAATGAAGTACCAGTTTTCAGAACAGGCTGAATAACAAAATCGCCCTCATCAAGCGTCGGGACAAACTCACCTCCAAGGGTTGAGAATACGATCCCAGCACTAATCAGTAGACCAAATGCCCCCGTCAAAACAGTTTTACCGTTATTCAAAGACCAATTGATGATAGGTCGATAACTATTTTGCAACCAGCGTATTAAACGAGTGGAAATATTTCTTTTTGTCGAATTATTCACTCTCAAAAACATACTGGATATTACGGGTACATAAGTGAAGCAGAAGAGAATAGCCCCAACCAACGCGAAACAGAAAGTAAGCGCCATTGGCCTGAACATTTTGCCTTCCACGTTGATCAATGACAAAATCGGAATAAATACGATGATGATGATCAATTGTCCAAATACAGCAGAATGCATCATTTTCAGTGTGCTGTTGAAAGTGATTCTATCGATGATTGATCTGCGTTCAATTTTAGACACTCCAATCAGCTGAGCCTTCTCGGAGGTTATTTTATACGCTGTATATTCTACTATTATCACCGCTCCATCGATGATTATCCCAAAGTCTATAGCACCAAGACTCATAAGGTTGGCATCAACACCGAATAAATACATCATACCTAGGGCAAAGAGTAGGCAAAGGGGAATGACAGATGCCACAACCAGTCCAGTCCTGAAATTTCCAAGAAGCAGCACTACGACGAATACGACTATAAGACATCCCAATATTAAATTCTCTGCAATGGTGGTCGTGGTTTTCTTAATTAACTCGCTGCGTTCCAGTACAGGATTGATAGATATACCTTCCGGTAATGTTGACTGAATCTGGCTAACACGCTCCTTTACAGCCTCGATAACTGCTTTGGAATCTGCATCCTTCAGCATCATAACCTGCCCCAACACCTTCTCACCTTCACCATTTCCGGTTACAGCACCGAACCTTGTAGCATGACCAAATCCGACTTTTGCTACATCTTTAATTAAAATGGGCAGTCCACCTCGATTTTCCACAATGATGTTTTCAATATCTGATAGGTTTTGGATCAAGCCTTCTCCACGAATAAAATAGGCCTGATTTTCCTTTTCGATATATCCACCACCAGTTACACTATTGTTTGATTCTATCGCTTGATATACTTGTGCAAGAGAAATATTAATAGCGCGGAGTTTGTCAGGATTAATGGACACTTCGTACTGTTTTAGAAATCCTCCCCAAGTATTCACTTCTACAACTCCGGGAATTCCTGAAAGCTGTCGCTTAATACTCCAATCCTGTATGGTACGCAGTTGCATTACAGAATATTGACTTTTATGAGCAGAATCCACTTCTAGGACGTACTGGTAGATTTCCCCAAGCCCCGTAGTAATAGGCCCCATGTTTGGAGACCCAAAGCTTTCCGGAATGTTCTCGGTGGCCGTTTTTATCTTTTCAGCTATCAGCTGTCTAGGTAGATAAGTGCCCAGGTCATCATCAAACACAATAGTGACCACTGAAAGTCCAAATTTTGAAATAGAGCGAATCTCTTTTACCCCCGGAAGATTGGCCATCTCAAGCTCAACCGGATAGGTAATAAATTGCTCTATGTCCTGAGTAGATAGATCCCGCGACGTAGTAATGACCTGAACTTGATTATTAGTCACATCAGGCACGGCCCCAATCGGAATATTTAGTAAGGCATAAATGCCAAATGCTACCACAGAAAACGTGAACAATAAGATAATCAGCTTATTTTTTAAGCTGAAATCAATAATAAATGATAACATGAAGTAAGAGTTAAAAGTCCACAAACTATAAACCTAAGCCTAAGGGGCGAAGGAGTTTTACGCTTGAGTTGGTGGTCCTCTAAAACTTGGATAAGCTGAAAAATATCGTGAAGGAAGCTTGACTTGATATGAAAAGTACAACTCTTCAACATCAACAATCATTGCTGGCTGTAGACCAATGGAGATTAGGTCGGTGTAAAGAGAGAAGCAAGCCAAATGATAACTGGCTTCTGGTTGATAATCGTCCAAGTGACCTTCTCCTTGATCTAAATGAAATGCTAACGCTAAGAAATCCAACAAACCGGAAGCAGACTCATGTTGGGTGACATGTATTGTCTCTTCAAGCTCCTCATGATGATCATGCGGCAAGACGCCATGCAAGAGGAGTAAAGTCCCAGCAAGAAGTATTGAAAGATTTCTAATTAGCTTCATTCGACGCGGTAAGATAATTAACTTTTTACCTAAATAAATAAAAGTGTTTTCATATTTGGAGGGTCAATAGATACCTGTACCATATATGATTTCAGGTAAAATAGTATGCAAATACCACATCAACAGAAGCTTGTGATATTCACAAACCTCGAGACTTATTTTAATCATTTGGGGTTCTGATGAAACTCATTTTTTAGCATCAATCTTCAAGCTATTTTACTTTTAATAGATATTGAAAGTATGAAGCACAATCGACGAGACTTTATCAAAATATCATCCTTGGGATTAGGAGGTGTGGCTTTTGCTAGCACTTTCTTTGACTCTGCTACCGCCAGCATTCTAGCTGGAGAGGTCGAAAAAACCCTCAAATACTCACAAACGCCTACATACTGTGAAGTGTGCTTCTGGAAATGTGCTGGCTGGGTAACCAAAAATGAGAATGGAGAGATTTGGAAAGTAGAAGGACATAAGGATGACCCACATTGTAACGGTAGACTTTGTCCTAGAGGTACAGGTGGAGTGGGTATGTACCACGATGAGGATCGATTAAAAAAACCTCTGATGCGAGTGGAAAAAGATGGAAAGCAGACTTATGAAGAAGTAAGCTGGGACAAGGCTTTTGATTTCATTTCTACTAAAATGAATGGCATCAAGGAACAATACGGCCCGGAAGCCATGGCACTTTTCACTCATGGGTCTGGCGGTAAATTCCTTGGACATTTAATGAAAGCTTACGGTTCTCCACACATAACAGCTCCATCATTTGCACAATGTAGGGGGCCTAGGGAAGTAGCCTTCATTTCCACATTCGGTGAGGGAATCTATTCCCCAGAACGAACTGACATACGCGATACGCGTTGCTTGGTACTCATTGGGTCTCACATTGGTGAGAACATGCACAATGGACAGGTTCAAGAAATGTCAGAGGCAATAGATAAAGGAGCAACCATTATCACGGTGGACCCGCGCTTCTCTACTGCAGCTAGTAAATCCAAACATTGGTTAGCTATCAAACCTGCCACCGACATGGCACTGCTATTAGCTTGGGCCCATGTTATCATTAATGAAGGGTGGTATGATAAAGAATACATAGAGAAGTACTGTTTCGGCTTTGATGAACTCAAGGCTCACGTGCAACAGTACACACCAGAATGGGCCTATGGAATTACCACTATTGAACCTAAGGTAATAAGAGAAACTGCACGTGAAATGGCAAATGCTTCTCCTGCAGTTATCGTTCACCCAGGCAGACATGTGACATGGTACGGAGATGATACTCAAAGATTAAGAGCTGTTGCTATTCTTAATGCCTTACTAGGTTCATGGGGGCGTAGAGGTGGTTTCTATTCACCAGAAAAAGTGTCGATACCTAGCTATCCTCATCCACCATATCCAAAGCCAAAATATGATTGGACCTCCGCCAATCCAACAAAATACACACTAGCAACAGAAGTCGTATCGAATGGGGTAATAGACGCAACATTCCCTTCTGAGGATCGAGACTACAGCATCAAAGGATGGATTGTAAATGGTACAAATCTGATACATACGCTTCCTGATCAGAAAAGAACATTGGAGGCTATCCAGCAACTAGAATTACTAGTGGTGATAGATACCATGCCAATGGAAATCACGGGCTATGCGGATGTCGTTCTTCCTGAATGTACATACTTGGAGCGCTATGATGCGATTAGAGATTCACCACATAGGGAACCGGTCATCTCGTTGAGAATGCCGGCCGCGGAGCCAAAGTATGAGACCAAACCTGATTGGTGGATTGCCAAACAGCTAGGAGAGCGTCTGGGACTTCAAGAGTTCTTTCAGTATCAGGACATTGAACAGATGCTAGACTGGCAACTCAAGCAAGTAGGCAGCTCACTCAAAGAGATGCAAGAAATAGGTGTGAAGAAGTTCAAAAGACCATACGAAGATCTCTACCTAAGAGATGGTCAGGATTTTGAATTCAACACTTCAACGGGAAAAATAGAACTCTATGCTACTGATTTGGCTGCAGCCGGTTATGACCCATTACCATCGTATACTGAGCATCAACAGCCACCGAATGGTTTTTATCGGTTGAACTACGGCAGATCTCCCGTCCATACATTTAGCAGAACGACTAATAATCCGAACCTCGCGAGTATAGTGAAAGAAAATGATCTGTGGGTGAATCCAAAAGTAGCAATACAATGGGGACTTAAAAACGGACAATATGTTTGGTTGAAAAATCAGGACGATATCGTTTCTTCCTTTTCCATTAAAGTCCGGGTGACAGAGCGTATTAGATGGGATTCTATCTATATGGTACATGGATTTGGACATACAAACGAGAAGCTCTCGCGTGCATTTGGTAAAGGAGCGAGTGATACGGAGCTTATTAGCAATGTGAAACTAGATCCAATAATGGGTGGGACAGGAATGCGTGAAAATTTCGTGACTTTTCTCACGGAAGACCCTAAACTTAAAGAAGCTACAATATGAGATATGCAATGGCCATTGATACCAAAAAGTGCGTAGGATGTAGCGATTGTGTGGTTGCATGCCAAATAGAAAATCATGTTCCTGAAGGGTTTTGCCGCGATTGGGTGGTAGAAGCTGTAAGCGGTACTTATCCAAGTCTTGAACTTGAGTTTAGATCGGAGAGGTGTCATCATTGCGCCAACGCTCCATGTGTAAGATGTTGCCCAACAGGTTCTAGTCATATCGTTGAGGGTGGAGTCGTATTGGTAGATCCTGACAAATGCATTGGTTGTGGAGCATGTATAGCTTCCTGTCCATATGACGCTCGTTACCCTCATCCAGATGGATATGTAGATAAATGCACCTTTTGCATACACAAAGTAAGAAAAGGTGAGCAACCCGCTTGCGTGGAGGTTTGTCCCACGAATTGCTTGTATTTCGGGGATTTGGATGACCCAAATAGCGAAGTGTCGAAAAAGGTGAAGGAGCGTAATTATAAAAGACTTAAAACTGAAGCAGGAACGGATCCACAATTGTATTTCTTAATCTAATGCTATGGAAGAGCTCATAATAAGTGGAAGAATGAATGATCGGGTGGACCCGACGCTCAATATCTGGCATTGGGAAATTCCTTTTTACTTGTTCGTAGGAGGACTGGCAGCTGGGATATTGTTTTTTGCTGCTTTTTATTACCTCAACGGGAAAGAAAAGGAATATCCAGCGGCAGTAAAAGTAGCTCCGATGCTCGCACCATTTCTTTTAATTATTGGGCTTGGAGCCTTATTCATTGACTTGAATCATCAATGGTATTTCTGGAGGCTATATACGACCGTACGTTTAGAATCTCCCATGTCATGGGGCGCTTGGACTTTAATGGTGATTACTCCTTTATCTATTGTTTGGGCTGCTATGCACATATCGGACGTTTTTCCTAAATGGGATTGGAAGTATGAATTTCTCGATAAGCTTGTAAAATTCTTTATCTCCTATAAAAAGACCATAGCCTGGATTATGGCCGTTTATGCTGTACTATTAGGTATCTACACAGGTGTACTTTTAAGTGCCTTCAATGCCAGGCCACTTTGGAATACCTCCATATTGGGGCCTTTGTTCTTAACGTCGGGACTTTCGGCAGGAGCAGCCGTGATCGTATTTTTCTCAAAAAGTGAATTGGAGCGTAGATTATTCAGTAAAATAGACATCATCATCATAGCGGCCGAGCTCTTTTTTATCATTCATATGTTCATGGGCCTACTCGCTAGCACAGAGGTGCAGATAGAAGCAGCTCAGTTATTCTTGAATGGTCCTTACACTATTCCATTCTGGATTTTTGTTGTCTTTCTTGGTATGGTTGTTCCAGCATTACTGGAATTTCTAGAATTAAGAGGACAAAGGATTCCGGTATTGATCCCGGTACTGTTGATCCTCATGGGAAATGTTATGCTGAGGTTTCTCATAGTGTATGCAGGACAGGCAAGCAGATATTTATATTAAAATTGAATAGATATGTCAAATCACAATTACATCACACATAAAACCAAATACATGAACCCCTATGTTGCGGGCATATTGTTGGGGTTGGTGCTCTTAGCTGCCTTTTACCTAACAGGTAGAGGGCTAGGAGCTAGTGGAGCTATGAAAAGTGTAGTAGTCACTAGTGTAGATGCTATCTCACATAACCATGCTGAAGCGTCTGGTTTTTTCTCAAAGTACATTGCAAATGGGCAGGATCCTATGAAGAGCTGGTTAGTCTTTCAGGTACTCGGTGTTCTTATAGGGGGATTTTTATCAGGCGCTTTGTCTGGAAGGCTCAAAATAACCAACGAACATTCACCTAATATCACTTCCAATAAACGATTGATGATGGCTATTATTGGCGGGGCTTTATTTGGATTTGGATCGCAGCTAGGCAGAGGTTGTACAAGTGGGGCTGCATTGAGCGGTATGGCTACTTTGTCTGTGGCCGGTTTTGTAACCATGATAGCCATTTTTGGGACAGCCTTTTTGTTCGCCTATTTCTTTAGAAAAAACTGGATTTGATATGGGACCTATTATACCAATAAACGAAATTTCACAGGAGCTCAACTTCCTGATAGCCTTTATTATAGGCATTGGATTTGGATTTGTACTTGAGCAGGCTGGATTCTCTTCGAGCAGAAAACTTGCCGGCATGTTTTACGGTTATGACACCACCGTATTGAAAGTCTTTTTCACTGCTGCAATCGTTGGTTTGATTGGACTTACTTTCTTCAATCATTTTGGACTAATCGACATGAGTATTGTTTATGTCAATGAGTATTACATCAACTCCGCAATCATTGGTGGGGTGATCATGGGGGTGGGTTTTATTGTCGGTGGATTTTGTCCAGGCACGAGTGTTTGTGCTGCGGCCATTGGTAAGATTGACGCTCTAGCTTATCTAGGAGGTTCTCTTTTAGGAATATTCATTTTTGGTGAGACCTACGATTTATGGAAAGACATTTATATGAAGAACTATCTCGGAGACATTAAAGCTTCGACCGCCTTAGGCTTATCCGATGGATTAATGGTATTCTTAGTCATCATAGCAGCTGTAATTATGTTTTGGATAGGAGAATGGGCTGAGAAAAAATTCAGCAGACCTGATATTACTAAAGAGATATAGTCATGAATATACGTCAAATATTATCTGTTTTGCTTATTAGTCTAGGAACGATTGCGGCCATTCTACCTTCGAAATCTACCAAATTCAGAAAGTTTACTCAGGAAGAACTGGCTTTGGAAGTTATGAAAGATACTTACTACTTTTCGGCCGATGAATTGGCTCATATGATGATTGCTGGAGACCCTAGCTTCCAGTTAATTGATATCAGAACAGAAGCAGGCGCAGATACAATGCTTACACGCGCGATGAACATTCCTGCCGATAGTATAATGAATGAAACGTATGAATGGGTACTCTACCAAAGAACTAAAAAAACAATCCTGTATAGTAATGATGATCAAGATGTTCAGACGCTTTGGAAACAGCTCAAGTATCAAGGTTACCCCAACATCTACATGCTCAGAGGTGGTTTAGCTACCTGGAATAGTCATATTTTAGATCCCCAGTATCCAGGTCCATCCGCTCCACAAGATGAGATCGACTTGTACAACCAAAGAATGGCTTCTAGGTTATATTTCACCGGAGCTAAGACATTACCCAAAATGGATTTCGAAGTAATCATCCCAGCTGGTGGAAGGAAGAAAAAGAAAGTACAAGGCGGCTGTAGTTGACTTTTATATTGGAAAAGGTAGAGCGAGGCAAATGATTGAATGACCATTTATTGACTTGGTGATAGACTAGAGGAATATGTATTTACTTCAAATCATATTATCACTATGACGTATATCATAGTAAGCCAAGGTGATACAGTTTATATTTATTACAACCTTAAAATCAACTGACTATGAAAACTTCACCTGACTCTTGGGTTAGAAAATCATTAGGACTCTTTCTTATCCTTTATGCGCTGAATCAATTCTTGCATATTCTTCCGACCAGTTATGGAGCTATGCCGGATATTTCACAACAATTTCTTGACTCCATCATCATGTATTTACCATATCTCTACTTTTTTGAGCTTTTTGTTGGGGTAATGCTTTTCATGAATTTTTGGAGTTCGCTTGTTTTGCTTGTCTTATTTCCATTATCTGCCTCGTTTCTCTTTTTCAATTTTGTGAATGGAGATTTGGAAATGATGATGCCAGCAATAGTAGTAGCATTCCTAAATTTCTACCTACTTATTAAAAGATGGAATAAATATCAATTACTACTCGACTAATACGCTACTTTAAAAGTCTCTTCAAGAGCTTTTCATTCAATTAGACTGATAACATCTTGCCGATTGGAAATAATTGAGAAATTGTTGTTAAATGGTTTATTGTATGAGCTATTATTTTTATGACTTAAATAATACAAAGCTGTTACTAGGATGGAATTATCGTGATTTAGCGAGTACCTTTTAGATTAAAATAAATTTCATATGAAAAAGTTACTTGTCCTTACCGGAGGAGGAGACTGCCCTGGTTTCCAGATATTTGAGAATCCCCAAATAGGTATTTCATAAAATACGTAACTGACTGATTTTCAAATCGTCTGATTATGCAATAGGTCTCTATTGAATAATTACGATTCATGACCTTCGAAAGCCTAAAACAAAGAAAGCCTAGACCGAAAAAACGATCTAGGCTTATCATTCTTAAAAAACGAATACTAATTTCTGAAAAGGGGATCAGCTCCGATAGTACCTATGAGTTGGTTCACATACTCGCTATCAGTAACTGCATCATACCTTTCTTTTGCTACGGCAATAAGACCATCAATGTTCATCTCATCAAGGAGCGAAGCATTCCGCACATCAGATTTGAATTCTTTGAGGTAATCAAGCTGCTTTTGGTGAAAAGCAATATCTCGCTCTTGCTTTAGGGAAAGACGCGCCTTGTACCAATCTGAGTTAATCACATGCTCACGCTCAAACTGACTTCTCAAGGAAGGATCACTGATGTCTTTTCCCTCAAAATGACCATAAGCCATGATATGGAGTAGAATCTGTAAAGGGGGCACTGCAGCATTTACACTACCATCTTTGAAATAATTCAGGGCTACTTTTTCCATCGTCTCTGTGATGTTCTTTATCCCATCAACATAGTCCTCTATTCCCTGAAGCTCTGGTTTCAACATTCGCTCGTTGAATACTGCATTTGGCTCATCAAAGAGCTTGTTTAAACTTATCAAGCTAAATCTATCGGTGATTCGATAACCTAGTCGACTTGCCTTGATTGTTTCTCCCTTAAAATCAAAATCTTCAAGTTTCTCTAAACATCCTTTCTCCAAGAGATGCTTTGGATCTCTGTCCTCTGGCTCTAGTCGAGCCCAAATTTCAGGGATTAACATGCTGATATCATGATCTACTTTGTTCTCTGATCCAACGTAGCCTGCTGATGTACTAAAACCATTAGACTCGGTGAGGATGTGGGAGAGCAACGCGTTATTCAGATCTGTGGTAGGCGTAAGCATATTAAAAGGCCCTTTGGTTAATGCTCCCTCTGATCCTGCGCCTGTAGTGGATGGTGACTTACCTGTCAAACTACAAATGAACTCCATGAACAACTCAGGAGTTTCTTGGAAGTGGATAGGATTGTAAACCGCTAATGGTCTGATACCTGCTTTCTTGTCTACAGGATTGTTTCTTCTCCCAGGCAATACCGCGTTCACCACATTATTCAATGGATCTTCGCTAGCAATTTTTCGATGCAATCGCACGCCTACTTCTCCGATATAGCTCGCTTCAGTCTCTTGCGATTGGATGTTTCGCTCTAGATATCTAGGGTTTTTTGTAGGCTCTCCGTCCACTATTCTGGTATGCGAAGGAAGAGCAAAGTCGATTTTTTCATCAATTTCAACTAATTCCTTAATGAAATCTTGGACAGGTTGCGTGTATTTATCATAATTGATAGTGTCCTCCATGATTTCTATTGCATCTTCCTTACCAAGCAATTCATAGTTAGTCAAGAAGGTGTTATCGGTGATAATATCACGCTCTGCCTGCTTGTCATAGCCTCGCACAATCGCTTCATCAGGACGCTGGAATAAGAATGCTTCACAGTTCCTAAGTACTTTGAAACTCTTGTTGGTGAATTGAGGGTTTAGGTTATTGAGTCGCTCCCGAGGAATGGTAATGGAAGCAGTGATGTCATCCTCTGTCTGGATTTTTTCACTTGGCGAAAAGTCCGAGCGAAGCTTGTTCAGCATCCAGCTTCCTTGTTGGTTAAATCCAACACGCACATAGCTACCAATTACAGGTGAGTTATTGTAAAGTAGTCCGGTGCCTTTAGTTCCATTGACCATTTCAACAGACATAAGATCTTTCCAATTGATATTCTTATGATCTTGACGATAAAGACGCTTTACAAATAGAACAATCGATCTGATGTGAACAGGAATGTTTTTCACAAAGTCATTATATTCATCCTTATAATCTGGACTTGGTATTAGCAGTCTAACAGCAGAACCAAGCGTTCTATCTGGGTCCAAAAAGGATCTAGAAGGAGCGAGGTTAGCATCAAAGTTTTTCCATCTCTTCGAGTAGTCATACTCTATGACTTCATCGGCTTTCTTAAAGTCCTCATCTATATTCTCAATATGAAAACTATTATAGGTAATGGCATTCTTCATTGATTTTGAGATTTCAGACTTACCACCTCCAGATACCGTACAAGGCTTGTGGCAGAAGATTCCTTCTGGGAATGTTCTCACTATTCTCCACAACGAGACTGCTGCATGTTTCTCTAATTTATATTTATTCCCAGTTGGGTGAATATAGGTTTTGAAAGGAGAGAGAACGAGCCGCTGTTTTGCCCCATTATACTCCCAAGTGATGTCATTAGTCGAAGTATTGATTAATGCTGACTCAGGTAGATATACCACATTAGGGTACTTCCTGTCAATAGCATAATTCTCAAGTTTAACTTCTATTCTATCACCCAATAGCTTCACAGTGTCCTCAAAATGATACTTGTCTTGAAGCTTTTTACTGACTGTCTTACCATCTACACGTTCACCCATTACCCTACGAGGGTAGGCAATAGCTCCGCCAGCATGCTCTTCTTCGACCAACCCAAATAAGTTCGCTGAGTAACTTATTTGAGTCTTAATTTCTTTTTTAGAGTATCCGTAGTAATTATCAGCTATCAACGTAACGACTACACCTCGGTCATCCCTACAGGTTACTTTGAATGCGCCACCGTCGTTGTACAACTCATTAGGTTCTGTCCAAAACATACCGTCATTTTTCTGACGATCTGTAGCATCCTTAATATTCGGTAGACCAATGTCCTTTTTCTTCAACTTCAATAATTGAGGAGCCAATACTATACACCCAGAATGCCCTGTCCAATGATCTACATCTAGCGCAGCATCATTTTTGGCTAAGTTGGGGTCTCCTGCATTTCCGAAAATGGTCT
>CAYGPP010000123.1:6570-12226 GCA_964351885.1 uncultured Marinoscillum sp. | reverse complement strand
CGACTAGTGGCGCAACAGATGTCTCTGGCAATGAAGCTTCAGCAGATGACTCACCTTCGTTCTTAGTTGATACCGAAAATCCGACTGTTTCAAACGTCACATCTTCGACAGTCAATGGTATTTTTAAAGTAGATGATGTTATCTCCATTCAGGTCGTATTCAGTGAAGCTGCCAGCATATCGGGTACGCCCCAGCTCACGCTAGAGACAGGCAATGTTATTGCAGATGAAGTGGTGGATTACGTCAGTGGTGATGGTACTGCTACTTTCAATTTCACCTATACAGTTAAAGTGAATCATGATAATTCGGATCTTGATTATTTCGATAGCAATTCCCTTACAGGTAGCATAACAGATTTGGCTGGGAATACAGCAGTTTTGACTTTACCAGCACCCGGAGCGGCAAACTCCCTTGGAGCGAATAAGGCTCTAAATGTGGATGGTTTGATACCCGTTGTAACTGCTGGCAATATTTCATTTACATCAACTCCTACAGGTACTTCTTCTACTTACAAAGTAGGTGATGCCGTTACGGTCCAATGGGATAACACTGTTGCTACTGGTGATGGGAACTTAGATATTGACAATGGAGTGACGATGGACTTTACGGAGTTCGGAGGAGGTGCCGCTGTTGTTGCAGCAGAGACTTCTGGAGGTAGTGAAGTTTGGGAAGCGACCATTACAATTGCATCTGGTACTGTTGATGCAACTGACGCGCACATTTTCGTAACTGCCAATGATGACGCAGGAAATACCAATGCTGGAGGAAGTACAGAGGACGATGAAAATGTGAGTGTTGATAATTATGTTCCTGTGGTGGCTCAAGGGGAGATCTCAATAACCACTTCACCGACTGGGGCCAATACTACTTTTCAAGTTGGAGACATTGTCACGGCACAGTGGAATAATAGTGCGCTTTCCGCACCAAATCAAGATATTAGTTCTGTAACAATTGACTTTAGTGAGTTTGGAGCTACAAGTCTTGTTGCTGCAACTGTAAGTACAAATGTGTATACCGCTAGCTATACCATTACAACATCCACAGATGGATCTACAAACATCGTGGATGCTACAACGAGAAATGTATTCGTAACAGCTACAGACAATGCAGCGAACGCTAATTCCCCCACGGAAGGAACAGATGATGAGTCAGTTGATAATGAATTTCCCGTATTGACTGTCGGTAATATCAACATCAGCGATGGGGGTGGAGCAAATGGAGTAGATGAATACATTATAGGAGATGTAGTAACTGCTACCTGGACAAACACAGGTGGTGGTGGCGACAATATTACCGATGTGGGATCAGTGTCCTTTGATTTTGATCAATTTGGTGGTGGCGTGATTGCTGCGAGTACCTCCGATGGTGGAGATACTTATACTGCTAACTATACTGTTGTAAATGGAGGAGATGCTGGTGCTAAACAACGGAATTATTTGCTTGTTCAGGATGTGGTTTTGACTGTGGTCGATAACGCAAGTAACAGTACAACATTAGAAGACAATGAAGACAATGATGTCGATAATGTGGCTCCTGCTTCACCTTCGATTCCTAATTTGACGGATGCAAGCGATGATGGAATTAATGCGAGTACAGGTGCAGCATTGAATGCAGATAACAAAACGAGTATTACGACTCCTTCGTTTTCTGGTACAGGAGCGGAACTAAACCAGAAAATTGAAATTTATAGCAGTACTTCTGACGGATTAATTGGTGATGCCAGTGCTGATGGAAGTGGTGTGTGGACTGTTCCCACCTCAATTACTCAATTAGATCAGACGCATAATATCACAGCGGTAGCTTACGATTTATCAGGGAATGCAAGTGCGGCTAGCTCAGCGCTTTCATCTCCTAATCCTTTTGAGCACATTTCAGCTCCTGAGTTTGTCTCAGCTGAGTGGAGAGATGCGAATAGCGATGGAGATATTGATCAGCTCTTCGTGACGTTTAGTCAATCTGTAATTGTTAAAGACAACAGCGGTACAGGTTTTGAACCAATCACCATATCCGGAATCACGTTTGCCGATGCTACAGATCATGATTTATCTAGCAATACCTCACAAACATTTACCTTAACTCCTGTTTCAGGTACGGCAGACCCTAGTGAAAACATTAATTATTCCACGGCTTCTGGATCTTGGATCGTCAGTACGAATGGTGGAATAGAAATGATTAACGCTGATTTGGTATTGCCAGTGGATAAAGCAGCGCCGGTGGTAATCAACTCAATTACTTTGGACACTAACCTTGATGGCGATGTAGATCGAGTGGAGTTCCAATTAAGTGAAGCGCTTAATAATGATGGTAATGTCACTACTGATCTAGCTAATTTTAGCTTCACACCTGCAAGCGGATATGGCACGGCTGATGCAGCCACGACTTTTAATACTGCGGTGACTTCCATTGCTACCGATAGTGATGTAAATGATGAGTATTTCGCGTTGACGTTCACACCAACCAACGCATCTGGTACAGGTATATTTACTGCGCAATACTCTGGTACTGCGGTTGTTGATGGAAACGCCAATGTCTTAAGTATTCCGGCATTGACAGCCTTAGAAGATGGTGCAGCACCAAGAGTAAAAATAGCAACAGGTCTAACCCCAGTGGATAATACAGGAGCATCTCCTGATGTGCCGGCTCTTAACTCATTATCTATCGTATATACAGAAGCTGTTACGGGAGTCATTGGTAAAAAGGTAAATATTCTACAACAAGCACCGGTGGTACTGACCGCTCTGAACGCCACCAGTTTAGGCACATCTGGCGCATCAACTACTACAGGCCAATACACCTTGGCATTAGGATATACGACACCATCGGCAACAGAGTACTATGTGACGATTGATGCTGGAGCATTTAAAGATGCCGCTAACAATGTAAGTGCCAATCAATTCAATTCGACCACTTCGTGGAATTTTAGGACCGAAACGGCGCTTGTCGTAACGGACGCTGTTTTGACAAATAATACGACCATTACACTTACGACTAATCTAGCGTTGACATTGGGTGCCAATGTTGCAGCGGACTTCACAGTTTCGGATGGAATCGGTACTAATTTCATTGTAAGTGGAATTGCTGTGTCTGGAAATGATATTGTATTAACAGTGGCAGATGTGACCAATGCAAAAGGTGATTTGTCTATTGGTTTTGATGGCGTGGGAACAGGTGGGACTGGTACGACAGACATCAACGATGGTGCTGCGCTTACTTTGGAAGACTTCACAGGTAGAGCCATCAACAATGATATTACCAACCCTGCATTAGCATCTGCGATTTATGATGCGAATTCAATTACCCTGACATACAATGATGCCATTCAAAACCTTGGTGCAGTCCCAGGAGATTTTAGCGTATTAGATGGAGCGTTAAACACTTATACAGTTCTAAGCATATCAGATGGTACTCCAAATGATGCCCTACTGATCTTGAATTTCACCGCAGCATCACTTACTCCAATCGGAGATTTAACCATTAGCTATGCTAAGAATGTAGGGAATACAGGAATAGCGGACTTTGGAGGGAATGCTGCTCAGTCTGGCTCGCTGACAATCGAAATTGACGGAATAAGTCCAACGATCTCTGCAGCGACAATCACTAGTAATACCACACTCCAATTGGCATTTGATGAGGCAGTAAAAATTAGTAGTGCTGCACCGGCGAGTGATTTCGCTGTTACTGATGGAAAAGGAAATACTTACACTGTAAGTGCAATATCTGATGGTACGGCAAAAGATGTAAATATTAATTTGACCATTCAAAGTATAGCTTCAGCATTAGGGGATTTGTTTGTAACCTATACGCCTGGCGGGGGTACTTCTATTCAGGATTTTGGTAGCAATACTCTCGCAGGATTTACAAATGAACTCATTGATAGAGATCAGACGCAACCTACTTTAACGGTGACAAGAAATGCAGTGACCAACGGAGGGAACTTCATCACCAACGACAATTCAGTTGCTTATACGTTGGTTTTCTCCGAGGAGATAGATCCTTCCACTTTTAGTGCCACTGATGACATTACAGTGACCGTTGCTGGTGTGACTTTCACAGCACTTGCTGATGGTAATCTCACCACTTCTGATAATATATCTTATACGCTTACGATTAGTAATGTGGCATTGGATGGAACAATATCTATCGCTGTTGATTTGACTGATATCAACGATTATGGTAGCAATCTCATAAGTGCTGTGACTTATGATGGCGCTGTTTCTGATGCTGGATTTACGATTGATAATACTGTGCCAACGGCGACCCCAGTTTCTATAGTTTCGAATAATAGTGCAAGTACGGCACGTGCAGTAATTGGTGATTTGATAACCTTACAATTTACGACTGATGATGTTTTACTAGCAGCTCCTGTTGTCCAGTTCCGAAGTGGAAGTGGATTGATTAACAATTCCGTGACAGTTACAAATACCGGCGGAAATAGCTACACCGCAACATATATAGTAGATGAATTAGATAATTCAGGAAGTGTGACTTTCAGATTAGATTTCAATGATGATGCTGGAAATTCAGCCACTCAAGTAACAGCCACAACGGATGGTACTGCTATGTTAGTAGACAGTCAAGATCCAACTATTGTCTCGATTACATTAAATACTTTGACCAATGGTACCGCCAGTGCAACTAAAGATGATGATGTATCCTATGACATAGTATTTAGTGAGCCAGTCGTAAACTTCACGCTAGCTGATGATATAACAATTATTAACCCTGACGGATTGACTTTTGGTGGCGCTACAACCTTAACGGATAGTGGTGATGAAACGACTTGGACACTTTCTTTCACTACTGTAGCTGGCGATGGAACGCTTTCATTCTCAGTTAATAATAGTAGTGTGAGTGTTGGAGACATTACTGATCGGGCGGGTAACACACTTACAGCAGGTCTTACGTCTTCTACACTTACATTTGATAATACAGCACCTACAGTAACCATCACGAACAATACCTTAGCGAGTGGAGATGCTACAGGGACTACTGATAATTCCATTTCGTATTCGATTGTATTTAGCACAGCCATTGATCCTGCTTCATTTGTGCTTGGAGATGTGATTTTAAGCAAACCGGGCATTACAAGTGATGCTGCCACGCTTACAGCTGTAGGAGACAATAAGACTTATACTTATTCTCTGACGACTATTACTGGTGATGGCGATTTAGATGTGTCGATTGGGGCAGGTACAGTATTCGATGCTGCTAATAATGGATTAGCTGCTACAGTCAATGCCACCACAATAACGGTTGATAATACGACCCCTACTCTAACGATTACTAGACAAGCAGTCACTAGTGGCAGTTTCACAAGTACAAATGATGACCAAATAGCATTTGATGTGGTGTTCTCTGAGGTGCTGGCGACAGGTTCTTTCATTGCTTCAGATGTTACCGTGATCAGTACTGGCCCTTCTGCGGCAAGTCCAATAGTGACCAATCCATCTAGTGACAATCAGACATTCGTGGTGACACTCGGCACGGTCACTGGAGATGGTAATTTGAATATTCGATTATTTGCAAGTTCCGTTGAAGATCCATCCGGTAATCTGCTGGTAACAACAGAAAATTCAGATGTTATCACTTTAGACAACACACTACCGACGGTGGCTATTACTCGCAATACAGTAGCCAATGGGAGTTTTACTTCTAC
>CAYGPP010000123.1:0-6470 GCA_964351885.1 uncultured Marinoscillum sp. | reverse complement strand
GCGATGGAACCATAGCGGTAAGACTCTCTATAGGATCTAGTGAAGACCCATCAGGAAACACCTTAATTGCTAATAGGACTTCTTCAGCTATCAGCATTGATAATACTTTGCCTACAGTAACATTCAGCAATGCGCTAGCTACCATAACGAATAATGATCCGTTTGATATTACGGCCACTTTCTCAGAGTCAGTGACTGCTCCGGTTGCAGGTTCATTTAATATCGCACAAGGGACTGTTACTGGCGTTGCAACCATATCGGCTACAGTTTACACAATTACTATTGATCCTACGGATGACATTACCAATTCAGTGGTTCTTTCGCTGATTGCAGGTGAGGTGACCGACAATGCCGGAAACAATAATTTATTATCATCAGATTATTCGGTATCATTTGATGATCAAGCACCGACATATGTTTCAACCACTACGCAAGTCATTGGCAGAACGACCACATTGGGTGTCCAGTTAAATGAGGTTGGTAAGGTTTATTATGCGGTTATTGCAGATGGTCAAACAGCACCGACAAGTGCAGAGATTAAAGCAGGAACGGTCACTTCATCAGTTGCAAACGGAACAGTGGATGTGACGGCTGCAGGAACAACCTTCAATGTGGAATTCGCACTTGACGCAGACAGAACCAACTATGATCTGTATCTGGCTTCTGAAGACCTAGTGGATGCGCTTAACCTTCAGGTCACCCCAACTAAAATTGACATTACCTCAGGGGGTGTTGTGATTACTGCGCCTGCGCTGGCAGATATATGTTTGGAGGGTCAGTACTTTACTTTGGGAGACATTGTAATCGATGAAACAATAGCTACCGATTTTGTTCGATCAAGTTCAAATAAAACATTATTACTTGAGCTACCAGCCAATTTTGAGTTTAATAGCGCCGCTGGATCAGCAACTGATAATGGTGGAGATTTGGATGTAGATGCATCTGGATTAGGACTTACTTTCAATAGCAGTAAAACAAGTGTGACTGTCACATTCGCAATTACGACCAATACGAATATTGATCAATTGACGATTTCAGGACTTCAAGTGAGAGCATTAGGCTCGAATACATCTAGTGCAGCAGCCGTAATAAGAGGAGGGGGATCAGCAGATATATATTTAGCAAACGAAGCTGATACTGAGACTTTTGCCGCTTTAACGTCAATACCACCATTTGATGCACCAGATATTGTCACTTCAACAACTGGTTCTGAAACCAACCCTTATGTCTTAGAAACGAGTAGTGGTACTATTGGGGATGCATTGGGAGATGCAGTCACTGTATATAACTGGACGAATATCAATGCCACTCTTTCTTCATCACCAATGTCAATTGGAGCGCTTACAATAGGTAATGAAATTAAGATTTACGCAGATGCAGGTTTGACTACTCAGATTTTATCTCACAACACAACGGTATCTTATTCGCCAACACTTGCTGACCTTGGATTGGATAGTACAGATGTTGGGATCACTTCCTTTTGGATAACCGTGACAGATGGAAAATCATGTCAAAGTGCTGCAACTAAATATTCAGTGGCCATCATCAGACTAGAGAATAACGCTGCTTCGACAACATTCACTTCCAATGATCAAACAGGTGCTAAATTCAGCTTGACATACCCGGCAAATCATACGGCCATATTTAATGGTAGTGGATTAACCAATTTTGATGCAAATGACATGTTTGCAATGGCACCTAGTGATGATGCATACTCCGTTCAGTTTATTCCTGCAGCTGCAGGAATTGGTAGAGATACAATAAAATATGCATTAACGAGAGACGGAGCTACGGCGAATTTTTGGATACCAATCTTAGTCAACTCAACATCTGACGTATTCGGTAACGCTACGCCAATTGCTGATAATGGCATATGTGAGGAAGATGGAAATGTCGTATTTGAAGCAGTTTCCGCAGGTAATGTGGATTATGCTGGAGGTACGGATGGCCCTGACCCAGACTTTTACTCGATTAGATTATTTGAATATAATGAAGCCGATAATATTCGAATTAGTGATTTGACATCAACATTATTGGCTTCTAACCCTGATACCAGCAGTGTATCTACACCTACCGAAAGGACAGGTTGGAGTATTGATGCAGGTGGCGCGACAGCTCTATTTGGTACCAATTATAAAGTAGATGTGTTGGCTGTTATGATTATTGCTGATGAGGCAACAAATACGCTAACAGAACTATCTACTGAAGTATTGACGATTTATAGAAATCCGGATGTTTCTATTACCAACCTCAATGCCTACTACTGTGCGGATGATGGTGATGCTAGAATTCGAGTACAAGTGATTTCGGATGATGGAACAACAGCACGCAATGCTGATGATACGGGATATAGTCTTTATTACTTTAATGGTACAGATTACGATTCGCTAGTTGCCACGTTTACTAATGACAGCTTGAGATTTACTGATTTGGATCAAAATGGGGTTGATTATTTATCAGAAGATGAAACTGGAATTTATCGTGTGATATACACTTCAGATGACACATACACCTCTGCGACTTGCGCAAGCAGCGCCCAATTTGATTTTGAATTATTAGGAAAACCAGCCAAGCCTGAGTTGACCAATGATCTGACCAATGTGGGTGGATTAGTCGAATTGAATGGAGATGGAATAGTTGATGACTACTTGTTGGAATATTGTCAGGGAGATGTTTTGCCAACGCTTACAGCATCTACAGTTAATGCGGATACGATTATCTGGTACAGTGATAGTTTTGGAACAGCTACTTTGGCATCACTCGGAACCAAAGGGAATAGCATTACTCCACAAACGCTGTTTGGTACAGCTACACCGAATGCAGCTAATTTGACGGTATTTTTCACAAGAAAAACAAGTGTGGATATTAATGGATCGGGATATGACGGTTGTGAATCTGAATTGAGAAGTGTCCAAATACGCGTAAGAGCCAATCCAACTGTGCCAACTGTGGATGTGTCGTTAATTGTTAGTGATTCGACTAATGAGGCAAATCTTGGGTTATTTAACTTAACTGAAACGGGTGTTGCGACAACCGGCTATAGCTATGAGTATTGTGGGGCCAGTGGCACCAATGTAGAATTAATGGATATTGTGATTAGCAATAATTTGGCTACCACAGAACCTGGTGAGTCGTATTATACCATCTATGATGAGGATGCAACTACTGTATTAACGACCATCACTGGTACAGTCTTGTCAGGAACAACATCTCCTACGATTGGTGAAATTCTAACTTTTGATCCGGTGGCCATTGCGTTGACTGGTTCAAGCAAAGAATTTTATATTTCGAGAACAGACTTTGATAATGATCCAGGGAACTTTGGAAATGAATTTAACGGTTGTGAAAGCGAATTGAGAGAATTCACCATAGATGTTTACCCAATTCCTGAAATACCGCTTGATAATGACTTCAAGGGTGGTGAAAATGTAAACAACAGGCAATACTCTGTTGGAAGTAATGAAATGCAGTACTATATGTGTAGTGGTGACGATTTGGAATTTGGTCAAATTGAATCCCCAGGTGTTACAGGATCAGCATATAATTGGTACAAAGACGATGGAACTGGTACATCACGAAGTTTTGCTGCAGGTGCGTTGATGGAAGTAGAAGCTTTCAATGGTCGCTTGATTACACTTCAAGAACTAGAAGATGAGGGAGTGTTTACCCCTGAAGTATCCGTAATAACCACCACGACTTTCTGGGTAACCCAAACGACCAAAGCGAATGTATCTACTGGTTTCTTAGGTTGTGAGAGTGAGCCTATTAAAGTTAACCTCACTGTCTTCCCAGATCCTTCTGCTTTGACATTCGATGCGACAGCAAGTCAGACTTTGGTGACTAGTTATTGTGTGGGTGATTTAGATGGTGTTGATTTTGACCTTACAGGAAATACAAACAGTACTTTTAGATACTATCAGACAAATTCACTTGGCGATACGCTTTTGAGTGCTGGTACCACTTTGTTTGCGGGAGCAATTGATGGGGATGGTAAGGTGTCACCAACGGCAGAAGCTTTACTTGTTCCAAATAATCAGGATACACTCTATTATTTGATTTCACAAACAAATGAGATTTCACCAAGTACGAATATTGGAGATCCGAACGGGACTAATTTTGCTGGTTGTGAATCAGAGATAGCAGACATGGCATTCTTGACTGTCAATATGTATAATATCCCTGCAAGACCTGTAGTGGTGGGCTCATCAGCTCAGACCTTCTATTTCTGTGAAGATGATGTGACTAATGATGGGATTGCTGTAGAGGGAGAAGGTAATGCTGGTGAATCTATCAGGTGGTATGCTGCAAATGATGCATCCACAGTGATATTCGAAGGGACTAACCCAACTGCTGCTGATTTGAACCTTGCAAATACACCAGGTGACAGCACTTACAAATTCTTGGTTCATCAGGTTCAAGATATTGATGCTGGTATTACCGGGTTTACTGGATGTGAGAGTGCTGGACTTGAGATTATCATTTTGGAAATGCCTCCAGCGCCAGTAGTAACAGATCCAACACCATTGTGTAACGATGATGTCACAGCAACAAATCTTCCTATTGACTATCAAGGAGTGAGACCTGAATTAGGGAATACACGATTCAATTGGTATGATGCTGCTTCGGGAGGGACCTTAATTGCTAATGAATCACCGAATGATCCGAGTGAAATCAATCAATTTATCCGAGACTGGGCCGCGTTTGATCTTGGTGAAGGATTGATTGATACGGTTTACGTAAGTCAGCAAGTGACTATTGGTGGTGTTCTATGCGAAGGAGAAAGATCGGCGGTGAGAGTAGTGATTCATCCATATCCAGTTGTTCAGAATATCACGGATCAAGGAAATGGAAATGAAGAGATCAGAATTATTAGGGCATGTGATGCGCAAACTGTGGTCCTAGAAGTTGTTTTGGATAATCTACCAGTTGATAGTGCTAATTTCACATTATTTGGAGCAAGGGTAAATCCATATCCTTCAGCACCAGTAATAACCGCAAGCCAAATGAAAATCAACGATTCAACCATGAGGTTCGAATTTGAGCCAGCGTCTGAGAATATGGAAGCTTCTCGGGGAGATAACCAAATACAATCTGGAAACAACACATTCACAGTGGAAATTACCGACAAGAACGATCCAACTGATGGGCAGTCTTGTGCAACCCTAGCAACTAGGACTTTGGAGATTGGTACAAACCCAGAGCCGCAGGTGCGATGGGAAGGGCTGACTGCCGGTAAGACCACAGACTTTTTCTTCAGAGATCAGAATAACACCTCGAGTGCTCAATATGATATTGATTCGGTGAAGTTGATTATCAGAGATTCTGACGATCAAATATTAACTGAGGAGTTATTGACCACAGATTGGGTTAAGCAAAATGATACGATTAATATGATCCAGTATCTGTTTGAAGCACCTGGTAACTATACTGTAGAGTCTTACTTTGTTTCAGAGTCTCAATGTATTGCTTCACAGTATCGACTAATCACCATTTTACCTACTGTTCAAGTACTTAATAATAATACTGTCAATCATACATTTGAAGGCAATACACACGCTTGGTATGCAGACACGACTACAGTTGATGGATGGGGTAATAGACAGAGTATATGGGAGCTTGGAATAGAATCGGCTACTTATGGAGCTGCTGAGCTATCTGCTGAGGACAATACGACTCATTGGGCGACAAGACTTGATAATGTATATAAAGTCGATGTGTCTGCTGATGAGGCTCAATATCTCTACTCTCCAGCTTTCAATCTTGAAGCACTGGAATTGCCAACTATTGCATTCTCACATGCACATGAGTTGAGTGTGGATGATGGAGTGGCTTTGCAGACAAGTGTTGATGATGGCAGGACTTGGAAATTGTTAGGGAATTATGATAATACCAATCAATCAGCATCAGGAAAAAATTGGTACAATAGAATTAATATTTCGGGTTCACCAGGAAGACCCGCTGGCCAAGATGCGGATGCTAATCAAAATAGCTCTAGAGCGGGCTGGACTGGTGAACTAGATAGTGAAACTGGATGGGTAGTTTCAGCACATAAAATTGATACGGTCGCTTCGTCCATAAGATTCAGATTTGCTATTGGAAGTACGCCTGGTACGAAGAGTGGTTTGGATGGATTTGCATTTGATAATTTCAGGGTTTATAGCAGAGAGAAGCGAATTCTTGTGGAACAATTCTCCTCCACTAATTCTGCCGAGGCAGAAGATGCCAATGAAATTATCAATTCGAGACTCTCTGGAGATTTATCAAACGATGCGATTTGGATTAACTACTACACAGGATTAGCAGACACAGCTGATGACATGGATTCGTTAAACGAACGTAATAGTTCGGATCCTGGCGCTAGATTAAGTTACTATGGAGTATCTGAGGTCGGAACCACGATCCTTTCGGGATCAGCTAGTTTCGAGCTCGATCCATTGGTTGCTGGAGAGCCAGGTTGGAATGTTGATGAA
>CAYGPP010000122.1:0-12264 GCA_964351885.1 uncultured Marinoscillum sp. | reverse complement strand
GTATCCACACCTACACCGGCAATCGTGCTTTCGCCAATTGCCAACATCTTTATGGTCGGGGCAGATTTCTTGAACTGACTTAAACCTTCCAAACCTTTCGCTTCTGGAAGTTTAGGTACACTTTTCTTGATCCGCTTTCCTTGTAGATACATCAACGGAAGGGCAGGAGCGAAAAATATGGAGCCTAGGAGGTATTTGAGGTTCATGTATTTTTCATACGGATCTTAAGTGAGAGTGGTTGAATCAAGAACTAGTTCACTGCATTACCAAATATGTCTAATTCTATCGCTGGATTTTTACCTAGTTGGTTCACCTCGTCCAATTGTGTAGCTCGATCCCCAACAATGACATAAACCATTTCTTCTTCTACCAAATACTCATTAATGATTCTCTTGAAATCTTCTAATGTGAGGCTAACCAACTCATTTTGCTCTTCTTCCAAATATTTCATGGATTTCCCAAACTTACTGATCTGTCTAAGGATGCTCAGTTTAGCACTGAGACTTTCATATGCTCTGGTATTACCCTTTAATATTTTATTCTTAGTTACCTCCACATCTTCATCGCTGAAATTCTTACCATAACCGTCTAAAAGATTGACGATTATGTCCATAGAAGCATTGGTGGCATTGGCTCTGACACTGCTATATGCCACGAAAAGGGAAGACTCAATATTTTCTTGCAGGAAAGAACTTGCTCCGTATGTATAGCCTTTCTCAATTCTGAGTATTTGCATAAGCTTCCCACTAGATCCACCACCTAGTACTTCGTTGGCATAGTCTAGATTATTGTAGTCCGCATCACTTGCTGATAAGGCCATACGACCCAAGAAAATGACTGACTGTTTGGAATCAGGAACGTCAATGAAATATACATTACCACCGATCTTGCTTTCTGCCAGTTGATAGCTTGGCATCATCACTTCTTTGTTTTTCCAGTTTTTGTCAAGACTAGAAAAGGCTTTGGTGACTTGTTCTTTATTGATAAATCCAGCAATATGAATGGAAGCTACAGAAGCACTTATGTTGTCTGAATAAAATGCTTTTAGATCACCTAAGGTGATATCTTTCACAGACTCCAATGTGCCGGCAGAAGGAATGCCCAAAATATGGTTTTCTCCATAAAGTAACTTCGCGAGGGTGGTGTAAGCGATAGTTGTTGAATTCGCTTCACGGCCTTTCAGACTTGTCTCCATTGCCTGTTTTAATCGGTTATACTCTGTTTCATCCCAACGCGGTTCGAGCAGTATTTCTTCAACCAGAGCAACTGTAGACGCAAAGTTCTTAGCCAGACATGTGGCGGTAATACTAATATCTTCATTTCCACTACCCATGTTTATCGAAGCACCTAGTAGTCCGATAGCTTCTTCTAACTCAGCGGAAGTTCGATTAGCCGTCCCTTCCATCATTGCATCTGTTAGCAATGAAGCCATACCTGACTTATCAATAGGATCGAGCCAATGTCCACCTTTGATAGTAATATCGAAAGTGACTAAAGGGATTTCTTTATTCTCAATTCCATAAACACTGATGCCTGTATTCTTGAGCTGGGTTGTCCAAATATCTGGCATATTGAACAATGGCAATTCACCAAGCTCAGGCTCAGATCGATCAAATTTTGTGACTGTCTTATCATAAACTGCTTCTTCGCCTTGGCTCACTTCTTCGGAAGCCACATTCGCCACTATTTCTTCTTGATATACAGTAGCTTTTTCAGCACCAGATACGATCAGATCTAGCTGACCTTTGGGTACAAAATTGGTCATGACATAGTTTTGACCTTTGATGTACTTTTCGTAAACCCTCATTATATCCTCTTTAGTAACGTCATTCGTTAATTCAGCCTTTTTAATGAGATACGCTGGGTCGCCTTTGAATTCATTATCCTGTACTAATGTGAATGCTTTATCAAGGACAGTTTCAATGTTGCGATATAGGTTGGTTTCTAATTCAGCTTTAATCCTTAGAAGTTCTTTGTCGCTGAATCCTTCCATTTCAAATAATGCTAGACCATCCTCAATAGCTTGCTTGGCTGAATCAAGATCTACTCCGGCATTAGCTCTTATTCTAATGGTGAAGGTGCCCGCGATTTCATTGCTACTTTGTCTTGATGAGACCGACGGAGCGAGTTTTCTATTTTCGATAGCTACTTTGTAAAGCGGTGCTTTTTTGCTGTTGCTCAGCAATTCTCCAAGAACATTTAACGGGTATTCGTCAGGATGATATTGTTCTACTGTGGGGAATACCATACGAAGTTCAGGTAGCTTGGCGAAATTATCTTCAAAGTAAAGGGTCTTAGTCTCGGCAAGTGACACGGGCATTGGCTGAAGCTGTGGTACTTCTGGTCCTTTTGGAATTTCACCGAACCATTGCTGTACTAATTCCTTTGTTTTTTTAACATCAATATCTCCTGCAATGACCAATGTTGCATTTCCTGCGCCGTAGTATTGGGCATAAAATTCCTTCACATCTTCCAGGGTAGCAGCTTGCAAGTCTGGCAATTCGCCAATGACAGTCCAACTGTATGGGTGTTCAGCAGGATAGAGGTTCTTTATGATTACTTCATTGGTAAACCCATATGCAGCATTGTCAACTCTTTGCCTTTTCTCATTCTTCACTACCTGCTTTTCGCGCTCGAGCGCTTCAGTTGTCACCGTATTGATCATGTATCCAAACCTGTCAGAGTCAATCCAAAGGATTTTCTCAAAGGCGTCTTTTGGTACTACTTCATAATAGATTGTCCCATCGTTCCAGGTTCCGCCATTTCTCGAACCACCAAGTTCTGGGATCATCTTGCGATTTGCACCAACAGGTACATTTTCGGAATCATTGAAGGACATGTGCTCAAAGAAGTGAGCGAAACCAGTTCTGCCAGGTTTTTCACGATTAGACCCTACGTGCATCAAAGTAGCCACTGCAACAATTGGATCAGAGTGATCTTCGTGAAGCACAACCTCCAGCCCATTATCTAAAGTAAATTTTTCATACTCAAGAGAGAAGGCTGTGTCGTCGTTCGTGTTTTTTGATGATGTCTGGCATCCGTAAAAAACGACAGACAGGCTGAGGAACAAAATGATGAAGTGTTTCATAGTGAAAATGCGTTAGGGGTAGGTTGTGAAGACTTTAAATGGGTTGGTAATCCAATACTGAGTAAATAATGTATCAATCTACCAAAAAACAGGGGCACAATGCAATCTTGATTAACGGATGATCTCAACCATTTGATGAACGGTGTGAACGTGTTTTCAACGACATAACAATATGGGTTTTACTCTGATATAAGAAAGTGGAACTCATTCAGATTATCTATGATATGTCATTCCGCAACGTGACTAAAATCACTTAAATATAATAGCGGATGTTTTTGTCCGAATTAGATTTTGATATATATTTACCGAAAGTTAAAAGAAAAGAATGTTCTCAAAAGCTTGCGAGTACGCCATTAAGATCATGATTTATATCGCTACCAATGAGAAGGGTGGTAAGAGGACTGGTCTGAAAGAAGTAGCAGAAGCAACAGGCTCGCCAGAAGCATTCACGGCTAAGATCTTACAACAATTGGTGAAGTCAGGTTTGCTCAAATCGTTTAGAGGGCCAAGTGGAGGATTTGTGCTGAGCGAGCGGGAAGGGATCAGTGTACATGACGTAGTAAGTGCGATAGATGGAGAGCGACTTTTGGAGGACTGTGTACTTGGGTTTCCTGAATGTTCGAGTGAAAACCCTTGTCCTATGCATTCGAAATTTGGAGCTATTAGATCGATGCTCACGGAGACATTATTGTCTACCCTTATAAGAGATGAGGACCTATTGTCTGGAACAATAAAATTAAATAAATAAATTTTTTACTCAATAAAAGATAAAACGATCCGAAAATCCTAATTAAAAATGAATATGAAAATCACACTATTAGCAGTAGCAATCTGCGGTATGCTCTTCTCTTGTGGAAGCGGTAAGAGTAAGGCAGATCAGATAAGAGAACAATCACAAATGGAACCAACAGATCCGTTTGAAAACTGGCAAAGCAAGCATGGCGTAGGCCCAGTAGCGGCATTTGAACTGCCAACAGAGATTGATCAAGAGCTTGTTACGAAAGGCATGGAAATCTATCAAGCCAAATGCACAGCTTGTCACAAAGTAGAGAAGCAGTTTATAGGTCCATCACCTAAGGATATATTAACGCGAAGAACTCCTGCATGGGTAATGAATATGATTTTGAATCCTGATGAGATGGTTCAGAAAGACGCTATGGCTAAGGCTTTACTTATAAAATTTAATGGATCACCAATGGCGAATCAGAACCTTACTAAAGAAGAAGCTCGCTCAGTTCTCGAGTACTTCAGAACCCTATAAAAACCAATCAAACCAAATAATCCAACTATGAAACATATTCTAAATACATTGACGGTTCTAATACTAACTGTATTAGTATCGTGTAACGCTCCGAAAGGAGAAACTGCCGAGCAGTCGCAAGCGGCAGAAAGTCATCCATTGGGACAAGCATCTGTGCAGGATGACGAATCAGCTAAGAACATACTGCAGGTGGCTATGTCATCTGATGCACACACCACTTTGGTGGCGGGAGTGCAGGCAGCAGGTATCGAGCATGTGCTTGTTAACGCTGGACCTTTGACTGTTTTCGCACCGGTGAATAGCGCATTTGATGCACTACCTGAAGGTGTACTAGAGAATCTGCTATTACCTGAGAACAAAGCTCAGCTTGCAACTATTATTACTAGACATGCTTCGCCTGGTTCGTATGATATAGCCGCACTGAAAAAGGAAGCGTCCAAAGGCAGAAAGTTGTACATGGCAACTGGAGACTATTTCGAAATAGTTGTGAATGGAGATGAAATCACCATTGGAGGAGCCAAAATATTAGGCACCATTCAAACTTCCAATGGCGTGATCAATGTCGTAGATAAAGTGATTTTACCTAACTAATTAAACCAAAATATCAATTATGAAAATCAGGATAAATATATTTTCGATTGCTGTGATGTTTGCTGCTAGTTTTCTCTTGATCTCTTGTGGTCAAGGAGGAGAAAAGGCTGGCGCATTAGGCAAAAGTATGGCGGAACGTTCATTCGTACCTCCAGGGGAGCATGACGAGTTTTACGCTTTTATCTCAGGAGGATATAGCGGAAACTTAACGGTTTATGGTTTACCATCAGGAAGGATGTTCAAAGAGATCCCAGTATTCTCTCAGTTTCCAACTTCTGGCTATGGTTATTCAGAAGAGACCAAACCAATGTTGAATACATCTCACGGATTCATTCCTTGGGGAGATTCTCACCATCCAGACATTTCTCAAACTAACGGAGAAATTGACGGACGTTTTATTTTCATTAATGAGAATAACACTCCAAGGATTGCGAAGATTGACCTACGCACTTTTGAAACTACAGAGATTATTGAAGTACCTAATAGTGCGGGTAATCACTCATCATCTTTTGTAACTGAAAACACTGAATATGTTGTTGCAGGAACTCGTTTTTCAGTGCCAGTCCCACAGCAAGACATTTCAATTGACGAATACAAAGGTACTTTCAAAGGCGCTTTATCGTTCATCAGTGTGGCGCCAGAAACGGGAATTATGGAAATCAAATTCCAAATTCTTATGCCTGGTTTTAACTATGACTTATCCCACCCTGGACGTGGCAAATCTCACGGCTGGTTCTTCTTTTCCACTTACAATACGGAAGAAGCAAGCACTTTACTTGAGGTAAATGCTTCTCAAAATGACAAGGATTTTATTGCCGCTATCAACTGGAAGAAAATTGAAGAATATGTAAATAATGGTGGAGGTACTATGATGCCTGCTGATTATGCACATAATGTATATGATGAGGAGACCCATACTGCAACTTCTACAATGGTAAAAGAAGTACGCGTGGTAAACCCGTCAGAGGTTCCAGGCGCTATTTATTTCTTACCAACACCAAAATCCCCGCACGGATGTGATGTTGATCCTTCTGGAGAATTCATTGTAGGTAGTGGTAAGCTATCGGCTAATTTGACAATACATTCATTTACTAAAATGTTGGATGCTATTGAAAACAAGAAGTTTGATGGTGAGGCTTATGGTATTCCAATCATAGAATTTGCTGCAGTTAATGCCGGCAGTGTAAACCAAGCAGGTCTTGGTCCATTGCATACTGAGTTTGATGGTAAAGGAAATGCGTACACTACATTCTTTATTTCATCAGAAGTGGTGAAATGGAAACTGGGTACTTGGGAAGTATTAGACAGACAGCCTACTTATTATTCTGTTGGTCACTTGACTATTCCTGGAGGTAATTCTAGAAAGCCTCAAGGCAAATACATGTTTGCGATGAATAAAATCACAAAAGATCGTTATTTACCAACAGGTCCAGAGCTAGAGCATAGTGCTCAGTTGTATGATATTTCGGGAGACAAGATGGAATTGATTTTAGATTTCCCTACTCACGGAGAACCTCACTATGCTGCTGCCATGCGAGCTGATAAAATCAAAGAGCGTTCACAGAAAATCTACAGCTTAGAAGAAAACAATCACCCTCATGCGGCTAAGACTGATGCTGAAGCTAAAGTGGTAAGAGATGGTAATGAAGTGCATATTTATATGACCACTATCAGAAGTCACTTTTCACCAGATAACATTGAAGGTGTAAAGGTTGGAGATAAGGTGTATTTCCACCTTACCAATCTTGAGCAAGATTTCGATGTACCTCACGGATTTGCGATAATCGGACAAAATAGTTCTGAGTTATTGGTGATGCCAGGTCAAACCAAATCGTCTGTTTGGGAGCCTACAAAAGTGGGCGTGTGGCCGTTTTACTGTACGGATTTCTGCTCTGCTCTTCACCAGGAAATGCAAGGTTATATCAGGGTTTCTGCAAAAGGATCAGATGTTCCTTTGAAGTGGAGTCTTGATGGTGAGTAATTAATTTCAAAACTGCCTCATCTCTTGGTGAGGCAGTTCATTTACCTCAACATAAAGTACTTTCATCATGTCTCGATCAAAAATTTACATGTTAGTCGCCTCTGTATTGGTAGGTGGACTATTCATCTTTCCGCTATGGAATATTACGCTAGAAGCACCTCAATATCCCGATCCCATCGGATTCAATATTCACATAGACAGATTTGAAGATGCTGGTCAGAATGATATCAAGAACATCAACATCATGAATCATTATGTTGGGATGAAAGATATACCTGAAGTGATTCCTGAGTTCGCAATATTCCCTTATTTCGCAGGAGGGATGATTGTCCTAGGTATCATTTTCGCTTTCGTAGGAAAACGGTTTTTATACATCACTTGGTTTGCGTTGATGGTGGTCTTTGGAACCTTGGCTATGTATGATTTCTATAGTTGGGAATACGAATATGGTCATAGCTTGAAAGAGAATGCTGCCATCAAATTCTTGGATGCAGATGGCGAACCAATGGCTTATCAGCCACCAATTATTGGCGCCAAGAAAATCCTCAATTTTCGTGCGATTTCAATGCCTCGTCTCGGAGCATATCTCATGTTCATAGGGATGATTATGTCCATATTGGCATTTGTTAAAGCCAAAAAAGAACTCAATGAATAAAGTATTTATTCTTCTCAGTATAGGTCTATTGCTAGGGTGTTCACCCAGCCCCAAACCTATTAATTATGGTGTCGATGCATGTTCATTCTGCATGATGACCGTAGTGGATAAGCAACATGCAGCCCAATTAGTTACTAAAAAAGGTAAGTCATATAGCTATGATGCTATCGAGTGTATGATGAATGATTTGAGAGATTGGAAGCATCCCGAGGTAACTTATTTTCTAGTAGCTGATTTTCATAATCCAGGAGTGCTAACAGGTGCTAAGCAAGCATCCTATTTAATTAGTCAATCTATCCCTAGTCCAATGGGAAAATTCCTCTCTGCATTTGAAAGTGAATCAGTACGTGACGAAGTACAATTTAGGATGACTGGTCAAGCTTTAGACTGGTCAGCACTTGAATCGGAGTTTGGTTTCCAATAAAAAGGCACAACATGAAACGAATATTCTTATTTATCTGTCAATTATTAATCGTTCAATCATTGATCGCTCAACAAGCGGGTTCTAAACCTAACTGTATCCATTGTAATATGCTGGTGAAGGATGCTCGATTTGCTGCTATGGTAGTAGATGACGCTGGCACCATCGAGCAATTTGATGCAATAGAATGTCTGGTCAATTTCTTGAAGGATAAGGAGGAAGTTTCCTTCAGTCAAATCCAAGTAGCTAACTACGAAAGGAGCCAGGAGTGGGTCGATGCTAAATCTGCCACTTACCTCAAAAGCAAAGCCATAGCCAGCCCAATGGGGGCATATCTTTCGGCTTTTTCTTCTAGGGAAATAGCTGAGAAGGTTAGAAAAGAAAAAGGAGGAGCGCTTTACGAATGGGAGACGCTCAAGAAACTGTTCAAAGATTCACGATTTGGATTGATAGATCACCCAACGCATCATCATAATAGACCGGACGCCTATGCGCCAATCGGCATCATGGGAGATCACCTGCATCATAAAGGGGGTTTTATGGTTTCGTTGAGATACATGACGATGCAGATGGATGGTAACTTATCTGGTTCAGAGTCTGTTGATGATATGACTATTTTTAATGACTATATGGTCTCGCCTCAGTCCATGCGAATGGATATGTTCATGATAGGTTTGATGTATGCGCCTTCTGATAAACTTACCTTGATGCTCATGCAAAATGTGGTAAGTAAGGAGATGCAATTGCAGACCAGAATGGGAATGGGGTTCAGCACTGAAAGTGCTGGACTTGGAGATCTGAAAATTGGTGCTTTGTATGGCTTGATGAGTAAGGTCAATAGCTCTATACATATCAACGCAAGTGTAAGTTTGCCAACGGGTAGCATTACAATGAAGGATGATACACCTATGGAAAATGGCGTGAGATTACCATATCCCATGCAGCTTGGGAGCGGCACGGTTGATTTGATCGGTGGGGCGACTTACAAAGGGTCAAGTGATATGTTCAGTTGGGGCGCTCAGCCATTGGCTACCATCAGAATAGGTACCAATGCAGAAGGTTATCAATGGGGAAACGAATATGCCTTGAATGTATGGTTAGGTTATAAATTGGCGAATTGGGTGAGTGTAGCCACGCAGCTTACTGGGAAAATGCAAGAGCGATTGAGTGGTGCTGATGATCAACTCAACCCAATGATGATTACCACTGCTGATACCGATAATACCGGGTTCACTAAAATTCATAGCTCGCTTGGGTTGAATTTTTCCTTTGGAGATCGTGTGTTTTTCCGTGACCTAAAAGCAGGTGTTTACTATGGTGTACCTTTATATCAAAACGTGAAAGGATACCAAATGAATGACCAATCAAATTTGAGTATGGGTTTAAGACTATCCATTTAGTATGCGAACGACTATTTCGTTCTTCTTGATGTTTACTTACCAACTGCTGCTTGGAGATACGTTGATCATCTGTCCAACTTGCCCTCTCAATACTGTGCTAAGTGGAGTTTCTAAAGCGAATCCCCATGATACGCTAATCTTCAAAGCGGGTACTTATGCTTGTGAGAATGTGGAGATTACACAACCCATGACATTGATAGCCGAAAATGGAGCAGTGCTAGATGGTAATTCAAAAGGTTATGTGCTTAAGTTATTGAGTGATTCTGTTACTATAGCAGGCTTCAAGTTGGTGAATGCTGGGAGGAGTTATACCAAGGATTTTGCGGCAATATACGTTCACCGTTCTAGTGATTTTGTTATTCGTGGCAATGAAATTGAAAAGCCACTTTTCGGATTACTTCTCGAAAAATCTAAAAGAGGATTAATAGAGAATAACCATGTATTTGGGATCACCAAAAGGGAAGATGATGCGGGTAATGGCATTCACGCTTGGCATTGTGATCATTTGAAAATCATGAACAATGAGGTTCACGGGATGCGAGATGGAATCTATCTAGAGTTTGTGGATGAAAGCGTGATCCAACAAAATTTCACTCACCATAACATACGATACGGGCTTCATTTTATGTTTTCCAACCGTGACGAATACCTCAACAATCGGTTTGAGAAAAATGGGGCAGGAGTAGCCGTCATGTTTTCAAAATTCATCATTATGAAGAGCAATCAATTCATCGGCAACTGGGGGCCAGCCAGCTATGGTCTGCTCCTGAAGGAGATTTAAGATGCGGAGGTGATTGACAATGAGTTTATCGAAAATACCATGGCGGTATTCATCGATGGTACTACTCGGATTAACTACACAAGAAATCTATTCAAGCAGAATGGTTGGGGAATAAAAGTCTCAGGAGGATGCTATGCCAATAATTTTTATGCCAATAATTTCATCAGCAACTCATTTGATATTTCTTACAATTCTAAGATGAATGACAATACCTTCAATGGAAATTATTGGGGTGATTATGCAGGGTATGATTTGGATAGGAATGGAATTGGCGATGTGCCATACCGTCCGGTCAAGTTATTCTCTTATATTGTCAACAAGACGCCTGAGACGATTGTATTGATGCGTAGTTTGTTTGTAGATATTATCAATTTCTCCGAACGTGTTTCTCCAGTATTCACACCAGATAATCTGGTAGATGCTACACCACTCATGCTGCCATATAAATGATTGTAGTTAATAACATATATAAGAAATTTGGTAAGCTTATCGTACTGGATGGTGTAAGCTTTAGCATCGAAAAAGGAGGAGTTTATGCTATACTTGGCCCAAATGGTTCTGGCAAGACAACCTTGCTGAAGACCCTATTAGGGATGGTTATCCCCAATCAAGGAGATATAGAAGTGGACGGACAGTCTGTATTACATGAATGGAACTACCGCAATCAGGTTGGGTACTTACCTCAGATCGCCCAATTTCCAGATAACCTAACAGTGAAGGAATTGATCAGAATGATCGCTGATTTACGAACGACACCAAGTAATGAGCAAGTACTTATTGATAGGTTTAATGTGGGAAAATTTATGGATAAGAAGCTCGGTGAACTGTCTGGAGGCACCCGACAGAAAGTCAATATCATTCTCACATTTATGTTTGATACACCGATTTGTGTGCTAGATGAACCTACAGCGGGGCTTGATCCCATCTCTATGATTGAGCTTAAGAAGCTCATCCAAGAGCAAAAAGATCAAGGAAAGATCATCCTTATTACCACACATATCATGAGCTTAGTGGAGGAGTTGGCAGAGGAGATTGTGTTTCTACTCGAAGGCAAGATTCACTTCCAAGGGACGCTAGCCACTTTGACTGAAAGCACCAAACAAGACAATTTAGAACACGCAATAGCTTCCATGTTGACCCATGCTTAAAATACTGAAATACAGCTTTTACGATTTGATGAGAAGCCGATGGGCTTTCGTCTATACTGCGTTCTATTTTGCGATTGGTTTGGTACTGTTGTTCCTTAACAATGACTTATCCAAAGCTACCATTACGTTGATGAACGTTATTGTCGTACTGACACCCATGATCGGTACCATCTTTGGGATCATGTATTTCTACAATTCGCGCGAGTTTACGGAGTTATTACTGGCTCAACCCATCAAACGATCTACGATCTTTTTAGGACAGTATTTGGGTGTGGCGATTTCACTATCATTGAGTTTGATCATTGGTTTGGGTATACCATTTCTCCTTTACGGACTTTGGTACTCGGAGGCAACTCCCAACTTTCTGATGCTGTTGCTTTCGGGAATTTTCCTAACGTTTATATTCATTGCAATCGCTTTTAATATCGGGTTGAGCAACACCAATAAGATCAAAGGCTTTGGCTTTGCCATCTTGCTTTGGCTCATTTTTGCTGTAGTCTATGATGGGCTTTTCATGATTCTGCTAATTGTTTTTCATGACTATCCATTAGATCATTTCGCCTTACTAGCTTCAGTATTTAATCCAATAGATCTCTCTAGGATTATGGTCTTACTGAAACTAGATATCTCTGCTTTGCTCGGTTACACGGGGGCACTTTTTCAGAATTTCTTCGGTACCAATCTTGGACTTATCGCCTCCCTTGGGATGCTGTTTACCTGGGTGATGATTCCTGTAATTGTCTTGGTTCGGAAAGCTGCTAAGAAGGATTTTTGAGTGTTGATGGTTAGGAAGGTGTTTGTAAATTCGCTCGAGTAATAATTTGAAAAGGATAAAAGCTTTCGGGGTGTGATCCAAGATATCTCAAAGTCAACTTGAGGTTTATTTTTAGTGTCATCCGAGTAAAAATTGGTTTGGCTTTTAGGTTCTCGGAAAAATA
>CAYGPP010000121.1:0-12285 GCA_964351885.1 uncultured Marinoscillum sp. | reverse complement strand
ATCTTGAAGGATAACGAAGTGGACATCATTGGTGATGAAAGCTGGGGTTTGAAAAAACTCGCTTATCCTATTGACCATAAAAGCACAGGCTTTTACCACCTCTTTACATTTCAAGCAGACCCTTCGGCAATCAACAAAATCGAGGTAGAATACAGAAGAGACGAAAAAGTCCTAAGATTCTTGACCACAGTACTTGACAAGCACGCAAAACTGTTCAACGAAAGAAGAAGAAAAGGAGCGTTTAACAAGAAAAAAGAGGAGGTAGCATCATGACATTACAGAACGAACCTATCAACAGAGAGCAGAAAAAAGATAAGTACTGCCGATTTAAGAAAAATGGGATCAAATACATTGACTACAAGAATCCTGATTTCTTATTAGCCTTCGTAAATGAGCAAGGAAAATTGCTTCCAAGAAGACTTACTGGCACTAGCCTGAAATACCAAAGAAAAGTATCTCAAGCTGTGAAGAAAGCAAGACACATAGCATTGTTACCATACGTTACTGACTCTTTAAAATAAGCGCCCAATGGATATTATACTAAGAGATGACGTAAAAGGATTAGGTTATAAAAATGATACTGTATCTGTGAAAGCAGGTTACGGTAGAAACTACCTAATACCTCAAGGAATAGGAATCATCGCGAGCGAAAGCAACAAAAAGATGATTGCTGAAAATGTAAGACAAGCTGCTCATAAAGCAGAAAAGCTTAAGAATGATGCTGAGGCAATCGGAGCTAAGCTTGAAAATCTTACTTTGGAAATCAAAACTAAGGCTGGTGAATCTGGTAAAATCTTCGGTGCAATTACTGCACTTCAGGTTGCTGATGCACTTACAGAAAAAGGTTTCAATATTGATCGTAAGAAAATCACCCTTGCGAGCATTAAAGAACTTGGTGAGCACAAGGCTCAAATAGATCTTCATAAAGAAGTACACCCTGAAATTACGCTAAGCGTCGTAGCAGAGTAATACTCATCGAGCATACATTAAAAGCCCTGATTTGATTTCAAGTCAGGGCTTTTTTCATGGATTCTTATCTAACTTCGATAGGTGTTTAGCCTTCCTTTTTATATTCCAAAGTCCAACTCTGTTATCAAGCTCAGCGATCGCATTTTCAGTATTGGTTCTTGCTTCGCAAATAGTATTGGTCAAAGACTGAATGACCATAAATTCAAAGTACACTGCAACCCTTTTGGGATCATCTACAATCCCTACTCTATTTTCAACAGTCTGAGATTGACACTTTCCGATGGATTAAAGCCTGAAAATTCAGTTCAGAACGGAGAAGTATTTTATCACTGGGACAGTCATAGTGAGCTTTCGGATACAGACTATGAATCATTCAAGTCACTCCTATCCAATACGTCGCAGAAAGCGAAGGAATCACTCATTAGTGCGAAATGGCTAATCATAACCTTAGGAACAGCAAAGACATATCGTTTGAAATCAAATGGGGCTATTGTAGCCAATTGTCATAAGGTTCCTCAAATTCAGTTTGAATCAATTCTCCTGAGTGAAGAAGAGATAATTGAAACCTTTAATAAAACTCTGGAAGAGCTGAGAGCGGTTAATATTGATATTGAAGTGATTCTAACGGTAAGCCCAGTTCGACACATCAGAGATGGATTAATTGAGAATAATATTAGCAAAGCCACTCTCCTAAAAGCGGTTAATTCGATAGTTCACACAAACGAAGGCGTTCACTACTTTCCTTCATACGAGCTCATGATTGATGTTCTTAGAGATTATAGGTTTTATGAAAAAGACCTTATTCACCCCAATGAGTTGGCATTAAATTATATCTGGAATCAATTTTCAGAAGTCTACTTTGAGAGTAAAACGATGGATTTCGTACAAGAGTGGCAACAAATTAAGAAATCACTTGAGCACAAGTCCTTTCATCCTAAAACGAAAGCACATCAACAGTTTCTCAAAAGTCTTTATTTGAAATTAGATAAACTATCAGCCCAAGTAGATGTTCAAAAGGAGTTGATTCAAGTAGAAGCCCAACTGATATCATGAAATCAGTTTATTTAATCCTATTTTCAATATTATTCTTGTCTAATTGTACGCAGATGACAAAGCAGAAGCATACCAACCAGCTAGTAAATGAAACCAGCCCCTATCTCCTACAGCACGCCGATAATCCAGTGAATTGGTATCCGTGGGGTGATGAAGCACTGAAAAAGGCTAAGGATGAAAATAAGCCTATTCTATTGAGCATTGGATACTCATCATGTCATTGGTGCCATGTGATGGCTCATGAGTCCTTCGAAGATGAGGAAGTGGCGGCAATCATGAATGAGCATTTTGTGAATATCAAATTAGACCGGGAAGAACGACCGGATATTGATAATATCTATATGGATGCAGTGCAAGCCATGGGCCTGCGAGGTGGCTGGCCCCTGAATGTCTTTTTGACAGCTGAGAAGAAACCATTCTACGGAGGAACCTATTTCCCTAAGGAGCAGTGGATAAGCCTACTATCGTCCATCAATGAAGCATACATTAACAGGTTTGATGAACTATCTGAATCTGCGGACAAATTCGCTGATCGAATAAATGAGAGTGAATCAGCCAAGTATGATTTGGGTCAATCTGAAGTATCACTTTCATCAAATGATTTTGATACAGCGTTCACTGCACTTAAGACCAAATTTGACCCTGAGTGGGGTGGCCTAAAAAAGGCACCAAAATTTCCAATGCCATCGGTCTGGCAATTTCTCTTAAACTACTCACAGGCCAACGCCAATAATGATGCCCAGCAACACCTAATGTTTACCCTAAACAAAATCGCTGATGGGGGGATTTATGATCAAATTGGAGGAGGTTTTTCTCGCTATTCTGTAGATGGAGAATGGCATGTCCCACATTTTGAAAAGATGCTGTATGATAATGGCCAGCTGCTTAGCTTATACGCCGATGCTTATAAGCTGAGTCAAGACGAGCGCTATCAGGAAGTTATTTATGGCACGATCGCTTGGATGAAAAGGGAAATGCTCCATGAGAATGGAGGTTTCTACAGCGCATTAGATGCTGATAGTGAAGGTGAAGAAGGTAAATTCTACGTCTGGTCATATGAGGACTTTAAAGAACTGGCTGGTAATGATTTTTCTATATTGGCCGAGTATTATGATGTCTCGAAAAATGGAAATTGGGAGGAGGAGAAAAACGTGCTCCGCAGATTAGAATCTCATGAAGTTCTTGCCAATGAACTCAATATCACCGGTCAGAAACTTACCGAGATAGTTCATTCCTTCAATGAAAAAGCTTTGATCAAAAGATCTGAGAGAGTGAGACCTGGCTTGGATAATAAAGTTATCTCTGGGTGGAATGGATTAGCGCTAAGTGGGCTTTGTAAAAGCTATCAAGCTACAGGCGATGAATCAATCAAAGATTTAGCACTAGTCAATGCAAAGTTTATTGCGGAAAAATTAATCGAGAATGGCAAACTTGTAAGAATATATGGTAAAGAAACTCAAGCATTCCTGGAAGACTATAGTGCTGTTATTCAATCCTTTATCGTTTACTATGAGACCTTTTTCGATGAGGAATATTTAGGTACTGCCAAAAAACTGACGGATCATGTGATTAAAGAATTTTATGATTCTGAGGAGAAAATGTTTTTTTACTCAAGCTCCGCTTCCGAAGATCTTATTGCTCGAAAAAAGGAATTATTTGATAATGTCATTCCTGCCTCTAACTCAATAATGGCAGAAAATCTATATCGCCTTGGGCTCATGTATGATCACGAAGAATATAAAAATTTAGCCTCAGCGATGATTACACAAGTCAATAAGCTCATTAAACAAGAGCCAGAATACCTCTCAAATTGGGCGAGTGTCTCATTGCTTATGAGCAAACCAACAGCTGAAATCATCATAATTGGAGAGCAAGCTTTGGAAATTGCTCAAGACATCAACAGATCCTCAATAACCAACAGGATAATAATGGCAAGCAAGGAAAACAGTAACCTCCCATTATTTGAATTCAAAAATGATCCATCAAAAAGCACGATCTATGTCTGCTATGACAAAGTCTGCAAGAGACCTTTGTATAACAGTGCCGATGCGATATCTGAGCTGAGAGGTGATAATCATTAAAATGAGTATCGAAGGATGAATGCAATTAGCCATCACCAATTAGCTAGATTCTTTCGCCTAATGTATGTGAACCAATAAGCTACATACAATTGAATCTACCTTAGATTTGTTAGGTTGAAATATCTGGAAATCATATTACCCTTGCCCCTTCCGGGCACGTTCACTTACAAGTTTTCTGAAACCCTCTTTCCCAATACAGAAGTTGGCTGCAGAGTGATTGTACAGTTCGGAAAGAGAAAAATGTATACAGGTATTATCTCCAGTATTCATAATGATCCACCGGAGAACTATAAGCCAAAGGAAATAATTGATTTAGTGGATGATGAGCCTATCATCACCGCGATTCAACTTCAGTTCTTTTACTGGCTCCAGAGCTATTATATGTGCAGCATTGGTGAGGTTATCAATGCCGCTCTGCCCGCTGGTCTTAAAATATCAAGCGAGTCTATTCTATCACTGAACCCTGAAACGAATCTTGATGAGCTCGATCTGACCGAAAAAGAACAGTCTATAATTAATCACCTCCTGTCAGGAGACATCAAGATGAGTGAAGTGAATGATATCCTCGATATCAAGTCACCATATTCATATGTTAAGAACCTGAAAGCAAAGAAGGCTATTCAAGTTTTTGAATTGGTCAAAGACAAGTACAGCCCAAAGACAGAGACTTGGATTCAGCTCTCTGAGTTATTCCTTGAAGAATCTGAGCTCGATAAGCTTTCAGAATCGCTCCAGTCAAAACAAAAGCAATTGGAGGTATTGGTGGCTTATCTTTCAAAAGTTCCAATATACGAATCCAGAGCGCTTAATGAAATAGGAATCAGTAAGAAGGAGTTATTAAATGCAGACATAAGTGCGTCATCATTGCAAACCCTTCTAAAAAAGGGAACTTTCATAGAATGGAAGAAAACGATCTCCAGAATTGGGAATTTCGACTTTAGCAAAACGCGTGATGTCAATTTATCGGAAGCACAAAACCATGCAAGAAGTAGCATCCTTACGAATTTCGAAAAGTTCGATACGGTTCTTCTTCATGGGGTGACCGGAAGTGGTAAAACAGAAATTTTCGTTTCATTGATCAAAGACATCTTGGAGTCAGGTGGGCAAGTACTCTATCTGCTCCCAGAGATCGCCCTCACCACTCAGATCATCAAGCGACTAGCAGTGGTGTTTGGTGAGCAGTTTGCAGTATTCCACTCGAAGTACTCTGAAAATGAGCGAGTTGAGGTTTGGCAGAAAGTCCAATCTGGTGAATGTAATTTTATCGTTGGGGTCAGAAGTTCTATATTTCTTCCATTTAATGACCTGTCTTTGGTTATCGTTGATGAAGAACATGAGGGCTCATTCAAACAGTATGAACCTTCACCTCGCTACCATGCACGAGATGCGGCCATCTATCTATCCTCACTATTTGGGAGTAAGACGTTGTTGGCAACAGCTACACCGTCATTGGAGACCTATCATAACGCCCTGAACGGAAAATATGGTTTGGTAGAGCTAAGCGAGCGCTATAACAACGCTCCGACCCCAAAAGTCGAATTTGCCGACTTGCTAAAAGAACGCAAGCAAAAGAAGATCAAAGGAAACTTTACTTCTGTCTTACTCAATGCCATTCAGGAAACTGTTTCTAGTGGGAAGCAAGTCATATTATTTCAAAACAGGCGTGGCTATGCACCCTACCTCACTTGTCACAATTGTGGATATATCCCTAAGTGTCCCAACTGTGATGTAAGTCTCACTTATCACAGCTTTCAACACCTTCTAGTATGTCACTATTGTGGTCACAAATCAGAAAGTCCGGATAAATGCTTTCAGTGCAACTCCGAAGAAATCAGAAATGTAGGTTTTGGAACAGAGAAACTAGAAGAGGAGTTGCAATTGTTAATCCCTGAAATTTCTATTCGGAGAATGGATTTGGATACCACTAGAAGCAAGTATGGTTACCAAAAAATCATAGATGAGTTTGAATCGGGAACGATTGACGTCCTGATAGGCACTCAGATGGTTTCTAAAGGGCTGGATTTTGGATCGGTAAATCTTGTTGGGGTCTTTGATGCAGATCGCATGATTCATTTTCCTGATTTCAGATCTCATGAAAGAGCCTATCAACTGATGCATCAAGTAAGTGGACGTGCTGGAAGGCGAATAGATGAGGGAAAAGTAATTATACAAACTAGCGATCCTGATCAAGCCATTTTACAACATGTCAGGAGTCAAAACTATCAAGCATTCTATCAGACAGAAATAGCAGAAAGAGAAGTTTTCAAATATCCTCCTTTCTATCGAATGATTAAAATAACAATTAAGGATTTTGATAAGCAAATTGCAGGTGATGCTGCAAAATTTTATGCTCGAGAGATCACAAATTCACTAGGTCAGCAGAGAGTTATAGGCCCAGTTGAGCCTATTATTGGTAAGATTAGGAATCAATATCTGTTTGATATCACGATTAAATTTGAAAAACAAGGATTGAAGATTCCTACATTAAAGGATTTCCTAGTTACTTCGCGTAATATTCTATTGACTCATCGTTTATATAAAAGTGTGCGGTTAGTGTTTGATGTTGATCCTGTTTGATGAAACAATTCTTAATTGTCCTTTTTGGTTGGCTTCTCATAGCTACTTCTTGCGATCCTTGTACAGATTGTGAGAAGCCATTGTCGTATGACCCAGTAGTTAAACTAATTTTTATCAATCAAGATAGCGCTGATGTGTTGACCATCCTATCTGAGATTGCTAATGACTCGATTGACACAACCAGTGCTTTGATTGTGTTCTATAATCAATCAATCCAAACCCTTGAAGACTCACTTATTAGGGTTGATAGTCTGGTACAAGCAGGAGAATCAGACTACTTACCTATCCAAACCAGCTTGAATGAACTCATAGCGGATTTAGAAGAAAGCATTTCAACTTCTTCTTCAATGAAATTGGTCTTAGACTCTATCAATGATCTCTACCAGACAACACTCGCTTTAATTAACTCAGGTTCTATACAGTTACAAGAGGTTAAACTTTTAGAGAACAATAGTGAAGCGATATTCGAAGACTCAATGGCATTATTTCGCTTACCCCTCCTACTAGAAAATGGATTGAAGCAAACAACTTTCACTCTCACCATAGATGATAATCAATATGAGCTTTCTTTCAGTTATAATACTGATGAAAGAATAGATGACTATAGATTCTCGCGAATAAATGCTATCAATCTTGATACCATTTTTCATACATTTGATTCTCTAACGATTAATTGTACCACTTCCGAATGCATCAGTGATGAAACGACTGTTACTGCATATTTTTAGCCTTTTGTCGGTCATCTCACTGATGGCACAAGAGGAGCTTGATTCACTTGTTTCGAAGGACACTGTGGCCGTAGAGAAGGTCCGTTTTGTTCGTCCTGAAATATCTTTTGATTACGGCAAAGGTTTTTTAACTGCTGGAAGATTCGAAAAGCGTTTAGAAGGTGGATTGTCATTCGTGTTTTTTGACCATTATTATCTGGTAGGTGAGATTGGAACTGCTGATTTACAACCTAGGTATGGAATTAGAAATGGCTCTTATTCCTCTGAAGGGAATTATTTCAGAATTGGTGGTGGCTATCAGACAGCTATTAATGCCAAAAGTAGATTGGGATTAGGTGCCCGCTATTCTGTCAGCGATTTTGCAGATGTGGGTAAAGCAGAATATACGAGTAGATCAGGGATACAAGGCGATAATACAACTGGGTTTTCAAGAAGCAATCTTCAAGCGCGATGGATTGAACTTGTGCTCCATTCTGAAAGTGACATACGATTGAGAAAAAATAATCCAGAAGCTAAAATCAACAAAATATTCTCTTTGGGATTTCAGCTGCGCTTACGCTTCTTAGCTACTTATGATATTTTTGACGATTATGATGTCTATGCGATCCCAGGCTATGGACGAACTGTTAATCAGCCGAATCTAGCGGCGAATATCTACCTAAAGTTTAATCCGTTCCGGTAAAGACAGGTTCGAGGATAGAAGTTGATTCAAAAAATTGTAAACAAATTAACTCACTTGACCCTTCGAAAACTCATATGAAATATATTAGCAGTTAGAAGACTTAATTACCTAACCGAGCGACAGACAACAGATGATCTCTAGAATTGTAAAGCTATTCACGAACGAGTGGGTTATCATCTCTGCTATTTTAGGCAACTCGATTTTGCTATTCTTACTTGGGTATGAAGAATTTCACGGTGATCCTCTTTTACGAATCCTTGATCACGGATTCACTATCTTTTTCGTTCTTGAAGTATTAGTAAAGGTTGGATTCAATGGTTGGAAACAATACATCTCCGATCCTTGGAATAAGTTTGATTTCATACTCGTAGCTATTTCCATTCCTTCAATTTTCGAGTTAATAATCAACATTCCAGACATGTCTTATCTCTTGGTATTCAGACTCTTAAGAGTTATGCGAATGCTTAGATTTATGCGTTTTATACCAAATATCTCTAAAATGATTTCTGGTATTATTAGAGCTTCCAAGGCCTCAGTCTTCATTATCGCCGCGCTAGTGATTTACAATATTTTGTTGGCCGTACTAAGTAGTCACATGTTTAGAGATGAGGCTCCAGAACTCTTTAGAAACCCTGCAGTTTCGCTTTATTCAATATTTCAGGTATTTACCATGGAAGGTTGGAATGAGGTTTCCTCTACAGTGGTTGAGAACTCAGACCCAGACAGTATGAAACCTGTTCTGACACGATTATTCTTCTTTATAGTAGTACTTACAGGAGGTATCTTTGGAATGTCTATCCTGAATGCCGTTTTCGTAGATGAAATGGTGATGGATAATAATGAAAAATTAGAAGATAAAGTGGATGCTCTCAACGCGAAGATCGATAAGCTCATAGAGCAAAACCAAAGCAGCCAACCTCCTTCACCCGATTAATCAAAGATTCCATTCGTCATTGATCTGCCTAATGGCATGATGACCTGTCAAGTCAAACTGACAAGGAACGATTGATACGTAATTGTTGGCAATGGCCCATTCGTCATTATCCTCGCCCTTGTCATGATTTACAAAATTTCCAACCATCCAGAAGTACTTTCTGCCATTGGGATCTACTCGCTGATCAAACTCCTCTTCCCAGCGAGCATTCGCTTGACGACAGAGTTTGATTCCTTTTATTGACTCTGATTGCCGAGTTGGGAAATTGACATTAAGAGCTATTCCTTTAGGTATTCCTTTCTCAAGAGCCTCTTTGCAGATATTGAGAATATGGTCATCTACATGATCCAGAGGAGCTTCAGTATCAAAGTCACAAAGTGAAAACCCAATAGCAGCAGTCCCCTCTATTGCTGCTTCTATGGCAGCACTCATGGTTCCGGAGTATAATACACTGATAGAGGTGTTGCTGCCGTGATTCATACCGCTTACCACTAAATCAGGTTTACGGTCGTTTAATATATGGTGCTTAGCAAGTTTCACACAATCTGCAGGTGTCCCGCTGCATTCATATGCTACAATATGGTCTCCGAAGATTCTATTCTCTTTCAGTCTAAGTGTGTCTCCAACTGTAATGGCATGTCCCATACCGGACTGTGGTGAATCAGGAGCTACTACAAGTACTTCTCCTATTCGAGCCATCAAATCAACGAGTTTTTTAATACCTCTAGAAGTAATACCGTCATCGTTTGTGACCAAAATAAGTGGTTGTGCCATGGCTATATTGAATTGTAAAATGCTGTAATCCTAATTAAATCTCTAATGTCTTCTATTTTCAATCTGTTGTCCTTAATGAATTTCTTAACCTCAGATTGATGACTTGACATGATCATCAAGAGATCTGCTCTTTTACCCGAAAAGACCTTAATTGTGCCCTTTTTGTCCAAAAAATAGAAAGTGTATTGAACCACAGTCCTTATATAACCCCCACCACCCCAATAGGCTGATGAATTGTTTACCGTCTCTTGCGCTATTGCTTCACGAGCTAGCAACGACAAAGGCCCTTCATAAAGCACCTCAAAAATGACAGGAACTTCATAATCATTGGCAACACGATAAGGAATGGAATAAAACTGACGATAGTTATCAACAATTTGGTCGTAAATCTGAAAGTAGAATACTTTATGACTGCTGTATGTTTTTACTACATTCGAACGAATCAACTGAACGATGTTAGCCTCTAAGTCATATTTTACTAAACCTCGTACCGTATCTCCACTAGTAGTCACCAAATAGCCATTGTGCCAAGAATCTTTGGAAAACTCTTGCGCATTGACAGTGAACGCAGAGATTAGAACAACTATTGAGTATATGAATCGCCTCATTGAATGCTATTTAAGAATTTCATGTCCCATTTTATCCCGTTTGGTTTCAAGATACTTTTGGTTGTGGATATTGGGAGTCACTTCAATAGCTATGTTCTCCACAATTTCTAAGCCATACCCCATCAAGCCTACGCGTTTTTTAGGGTTGTTGGTCACTAATTTCAACTTGGTTACTCCCATTTTTCTCAAGATCTGAGCACCCACACCATAATCCCTTTGATCCATATCGAAACCTAACTCAAGATTAGCTTGCACAGTATCCATTCCCTGTTCTTGAAGCTTGTAGGCTCTTAGCTTGTTTACTAGTCCTATTCCTCGCCCCTCTTGATTCATATACAGAACGATACCTTTTCCTTCTTGCTCCACCATCTGCATGGCGCTGTGGAGCTGATTGCCACAATCGCATCTGTAGGATCCGAAAATATCTCCAGTCACGCATGATGAATGAACTCTAACCATTACCGGCTCATTTTCCTCCCATTCTCCCTTGTAAAGTGCTAAATGGGTTTCTCCCGTATTGTCCTGCTTAAATGCCTTCAGCTTAAATAAACCATGCTCCGTAGGCATATTAACGGTGATTTCCTCGGTCACCAGAGACTCCTGCTCCATTCTGTAGGAGATCAAATCTTTAATCGAAACCAGTTTAAGATTGAATTTGTCAGCGATAATTCTTAAGTCAGGCAGACGAGCCATATTACCGTCTTCTTTCAAAACTTCCACTAGCACCCCTGCTGGCTGCAACCCTGCAAGTCTGGAAAAATCAACGGCTGCTTCAGTGTGCCCGGTTCTTCTCAAAACACCCCCTTGCTTCGCTTTCAATGGGAAAATATGTCCTGGTCGTCCCAAATCCTCTGGTCTTGTTTCTGGATTTACCAACGCCTGTATGGTCTTAGAGCGATCCGATGTGCTTATACCCGTAGAAGTACCGTCACTTATTAAATCAACAGATACCGTAAATGGCGTCTCGTGAAGTGCAGTGTTTTTTCCTACCATCAATTCTAACCCAAGTTCTTCGCAGCGTTCTTCGAGTATGGCAGCACAGATTAAACCCCGACCTTCCTTAGCCATGAAATTGACTATTTCTGGTGTAATTTTCTCTGCCGCACAAATAAAATCGCCTTCATTCTCACGATCTTCATCATCAACTACGATAATAACCTCCCCGTTTTTAACCGCTTCAATGGCTTCTTCTATAGGGTCTAAAAGTTGATCTTGATTCATTAAGGTTGTTGTTTAGGATTATGCAATATTACTTTACAGTAACGTTCCCAAGTATTTTAGCTAGGCTCATCTCAATTCCTTTGAGTCCGTTGATTTCGTCCAACACATCATCTATCTCTTCTTCACCACTCAGCTCTTTTAGCTTCATGTTCTCTACTTCGATAAGGTGCTGTACTATTCTAAATTTTAGTCTAAGAATATTGGAATAAGAAACATCTCTGAGATGCTCTATTTCTTTAGGAACAAAAATTTGAAATTTCTTCTCCCAATTTTCACTGACCTCATGTTTGGTGGTCATCAAATTCACAACCTCCTGTTTTATTTTTTCAGAACCATTTTCAAGCAGATAAGTTCCGTCGATAATCACTCCTTCACTTATTTTTTGTTTGAAAACATCCAATATTTCTTTATAAGTCGGATTTGTAAACTGAATTTCTTCTACTTCTTTAAGGAAATAAGCAATTAGCTCCTGATCGTCAAGCTCTTGACTTTTTACTTGATTCTTACCGTAATTGACCAAAACTCGGATGCTCTCTTTCTCCTGCAACTCAATAATCTTTAGAATATCGAATTGTTCGATATCTGCGGGTTGAGTTATGACTATATCTTGGGTAGACAAAAAAGAACTCTGATAGTCTGGTTTCGCCCGATCTTGATT
>CAYGPP010000120.1:0-12336 GCA_964351885.1 uncultured Marinoscillum sp. | reverse complement strand
TTCGAAACTGCTGCTTCAGCATTTCTTACTTGAACTGGCTTCAAATCTCTTCTTCTTAGATTCGAATTTTCATCTCTCAAATCACGGCTTGTAATAATCATTCCTGGTTTCAGGTTCTCTGAATCTCCAGATTCCATCACCACTTTTTGATCAAGAATACTATCATTTTCTTCCATGAAAGCGAATCTATCTACTGACTGGTTTGTCAAGAAACTTGTATCACCAGCATCAATAATGATCACTTTTTGCATCATTTGTCTTACGATGACTTCAATGTGCTTATCATTGATCTTAACACCTTGCAGTCTATATACCTCCTGAATTTCATTCACTAAGTACTCTTGAACAGCCGTTGGTCCACTAATCGCCAATATATCCGCCGGAGTAATGGCCCCATCGGAAAGAGCATCACCAGCTCGAATAAAATCATTATCCTGCACTAGGATATGCTTAGCTAAGGGTACTAAGTATCTCTTTTTAACGCCATCTTTTGACTCAATAAAGATCTCTCTATTACCACGCTTGATTCCACCGTAAGTAACAACACCATCAATTTCACTAACGACAGCCGGATTACTCGGATTACGCGCTTCAAAAAGCTCCGTAACTCTTGGAAGACCTCCAGTAATATCCCGTGACTTACCTGAACTACGAGGAATCTTAGCAAGTACTTGACCAGCCTTAATCTTATCTCCTTCATCCACTGCTAAGTGAGCGCCCACAGGAATACTGTATCCTTTGGATTCGTCCTTAGATGCAACAACTACTGCAGGATTTTTAGTTTTGTCTTTGGTATCAATGATAACCTTCTCCCTATGGCCAGTCTGCTCATCTGACTCTTCTTTGAAAGTAACGCCTTCAATTATTGAGTCAAACTCTGCTTTTCCATCAAACTCTGCCATTATCACAGCATTATATGGATCCCAGCTACAAATTTCATCATCCTTAGCAATCTTAGCACCCTCCTTAACCTTAAGAATTGCTCCGTATGGTACATGGTTAGAAATAAGAATTCGCTCCTTCTTAGCATCTAGAATTCTGATCTCACCGGAGCGTCCCATCACTTTCATGACTTTGTTTCCTTCGTCATCTTCAGCATTAACGGTTCTTAATTCATCAAATTCAAGTATACCATCAAATTTGGCTTTAAGGTTTGCTTCAACAGCGATGTTAGAGGCGGTACCTCCAACGTGGAATGTTCTCAATGTTAACTGCGTACCCGGCTCACCAATTGACTGAGCGGCAATTACACCTACAGCCTCACCCATATTTGACATTCTCCCACTTGCAAGGTTACGTCCGTAGCATTTAGAACAAACTCCTCTTTTAGTCTCACAAGTCAATACAGATCGAATTTCCACTTCCTCGATACTAGTCTCTGCTATACGTTCTGCAACCTCTTCTGTGATTTCAACCCCAGATTCTGTAATCAACTCATCAGTAAGCGGATCATAAATATTATGAACACTCACTCTACCCAAAATTCTTTCAGATAATGATTCTACGATATCCTCATTGTCCTTCAAAGCAAGAACAGACAAGCCACGTAATGTTCCACAGTCCTCCTCATTCACTACCATGTCCTGAGCAACATCCACCAAACGTCGAGTTAGGTATCCAGCATCAGCAGTCTTCAAGGCTGTATCTGCAAGGCCCTTTCTAGCACCATGGGTAGAAATGAAATACTCAATTACATCTAAACCTTCCTTGAAGTTTGATAGAATTGGGTTTTCAATAATCTCACCAACAGAACCCTGTAGATTTTTCTGTGGTTTTGCCATCAAACCTCTCATACCACCTAGCTGACGAATTTGCTCCCTAGAACCCCTTGCTCCTGAGTGCATCATCATATAGATAGAATTGAACCCTTGATCATCTTCTTCAAGTTGAGTCATCAGGGTATTGGTCAACAAGGTATTTGTCCTTGTCCAGATATCAATTACCTGATTATAACGCTCATTATCAGTAATGAGTCCCATCAGATAGTTATTCCAAACCGCTTCCACTTCTTCTTTCGCAGCTGCAACGAGTCCATCTTTCTCAGCAGGAATCTGAATATTGTCCAGACCCATCGAAAGCCCGCCTTTATAAGCCGTTTGGAAACCAAGTTCTTTAATGTCATCAAGGAAATGAGCTGTCTTAGCCATTCCTGTGATCTTAAAGACTGTAGATATTATTTTCGTTAGTTTTTTCTTAGTAAGAAGTTCATCCACAAAACCAACTTCTTCAGGCACATGAATGTTAAATAACACACGACCAGCAACAGTCTCAACAATCTTAGTAACTAGCTCTCCAGTCTCGTTTCGAACTTGTGTTCTGACTTTGATGTAAGCATGTTGCGAAACTTGACCTTCATTGATAGCAATAATGACTTCTTCAAAACTATAGAAAGAAAGTCCCTCACCTTTTACTGGCTTCTCAGGAGTACTTCTTCTACCCTTGGTCATATAATAAAGACCTAAAACCATATCCTGAGAAGGAACAGCAATAGGAGCTCCATTGGCCGGGTTAAGAATGTTATGAGAAGAAAGCATTAATAATGATGCTTCTAATACAGCCTCATGACCTAGCGGTACATGTACAGCCATCTGATCCCCATCAAAATCGGCGTTAAATGCAGTACATACCAAAGGGTGTAACTGAATCGCTTTACCTTCAATAAGCTTTGGCTGGAAAGCTTGAATTCCTAATCTGTGAAGCGTAGGAGCTCTGTTCAAAAGTACCGGGTGTCCTTTCAATACATTTTCAAGAATATCCCAAACAACAGGGTCTTTGCGATCTACTATTTTCTTTGCAGACTTAACTGTTTTAACAATTCCTCTTTCGATCAGCTTTCTAATGACGAATGGCTTGAAAAGTTCGGCAGCCATATTCTTAGGCAAACCACATTCGTGCATTTTCAATTCCGGTCCAACAACAATAACCGAACGACCGGAGTAATCAACCCTCTTACCTAATAAATTCTGACGGAATCTACCTTGCTTACCTTTGAGCATATCACTTAAAGACTTCAATGCACGGTTTCCATCTGACCTTACAGCGTTAACCTTTCTTGAATTATCAAAAAGTGAATCGACAGCTTCTTGAAGCATTCTCTTCTCATTTCTGAGAATCACTTCTGGAGCTTTGATATCAATCAATCGCTTGAGACGATTGTTTCTGATGATTACTCTTCTATATAGATCATTCAAATCTGAAGTAGCAAAACGGCCCCCATCCAAAGGAACCAGCGGGCGCAATTCTGGCGGAATAACTGGAACCATTTTGATGATCATCCACTCAGGACGATTTTCAATTCTCGTTTTTGCTTCTCTGAAGGCTTCAACAACTCTCAAACGTTTCAGCGCTTCTGCCTTACGTTGCTGAGAAGTATCAGTAGCTGCTTGATGACGCAATTGATAAGAAAGCTCGTCTAGTTTTATTCTAGAAAGAAGCATTTCCAGAGCCTCAGCTCCCATCTTAGCGATGAATTTCTGAGGGTCATCATCATCGAGCATTTGGTTCTCTCTTGGAAGTTTATCCAAAATATCAAGATATTCTTCCTCAGTAAGGAAGTCCATTTCATTGATACCGTCTTCCTCTTTCATTCCAGACTGAATCACTACGTATCTCTCGTAATAAATAATCTGATCCAATTTCTTAGTTGGAAGCCCTAACAAGTAACCAATTTTGTTAGGCAATGAACGGAAGTACCATATATGCGCCACAGGTACTACCAATTCGATATGACCCATTCGCTCCCTACGAACCTTCTTTTCAGTTACTTCAACACCACATCTATCGCAAATGATGCCTTTGTATCTGATACGCTTGTATTTTCCACAATGACATTCCCAATCTTTCACAGGACCGAAAATTCTCTCACAGAATAATCCACCCATCTCCGGCTTATAAGTTCTGTAATTGATGGTTTCTGGCTGAGTTACTTCTCCGTGAGAACTCTCAAGGATCGACTCTGGTGAAGCCAAGCTGATCGTAACTCTTGAAAAATCGTTAGTCAGTTTCTTATTTTTTCTGAATGCCATAATTAAATGATCTATGTTTTAGTCCAGAGATTACGCTCCAGACTTATATCCAATATTATTAGTCTAATGTAATTTCAAGCGCAAGTCCACGAAGTTCGTGTACCAAAACATTGAAAGATTCAGGGATATTAGGCTTCTGCATGTTCTCGCCTTTCACGATTGCTTCGTAAGCCTTCGCACGTCCGATTACATCATCAGATTTGATAGTAAGAATCTCCTGAAGAACATGAGCAGCACCAAATGCTTCAAGTGCCCAAACCTCCATCTCACCAAATCTCTGACCACCAAACTGAGCTTTACCTCCTAATGGCTGTTGAGTGATGAGAGAATAAGGTCCTATACTTCTTGCATGCATCTTATCATCTACCAAATGACCAAGTTTCAACATGTAAGCAATTCCCACGGTAACCGGCTGATCAAATTTTACTCCGCTCAACCCATCATAAAGATATGTTCTACCAAACGAGGGCAAACCAGCTTCACTCAATTCAGCTTGGACTTCATCCTCAGTAGCACCATCAAAAATCGGTGTTGCATACTTACGACCAAGCTTTAACCCAGCCCAACCAAGTACCGTTTCATAAATCTGACCGATGTTCATACGAGATGGTACACCAAGCGGATTCAGAACAATATCAACAGGCGTTCCATCTTCCATGAAAGGCATATCTTCATCACGAACAATTCTCGCAACAACACCTTTATTACCATGTCGTCCTGCCATCTTGTCTCCAACTTTCAATTTACGCTTCTTGGCCACATAAACTTTAGCTAGCTGAACAATTCCTGCAGGAAGCTCATCTCCTACCTCAAGGGTAAATCTTTGTCTCTTAAAAATACCCTGAACATCATTTCTCGCGTTGAGGTAATTCTTCACCATTCTGAAGATGAGGTCATTTGTATGCTGATCTGTTGCCCAACTTTCAATGATCAAATCAGAAATAAGGTTTGCTTCTTCTGGAACAGAATAATTACTCTCATCACGATAAACATTTCGCGGCGGGAATAAATTCGCATCGATATTCTTCCTGTTGTACTTAGTCCCTTTGGACATGACCTCATCACCAAACTTATGCTTGATTCCCTGGCATGTTTTACCTTCCAGTAACTTCGCCAGTTTGTCAATCATTCTTGATCTAAGCTCAGAAAGCTCACCGCCGTAGCGGCTTTTCAAAAGCTCAACTTCTTTCTTCTGTCTTGCTCTTAGATCTTTATCTTTCTTTGGTCTTGAAAATAACTTAGTATCAATAACTACTCCCTTTAAAGAAGGAGACGCTTTTAATGAAGCGTCTTTAACATCTCCAGCTTTATCACCAAAAATTGCTCTCAGTAATTTCTCTTCCGGAGTAGGGTCGGTCTCTCCTTTCGGAGTAATCTTACCTATTAGTATATCACCTTCCTTAATCTCAGCACCAATTCTAATAATTCCATTCTCATCGAGATTCTTAACAGCCTCTTCGCTAACATTAGGAATCTCAGAAGTCAACTCTTCCTCCCCTCGCTTGGTATCTCTTACCTCAAGATCATACTCATCAATATGGATAGATGTGAAAATATCTTCCCTAACAACTTTTTCAGAGATAACAATTGCATCCTCAAAGTTATAACCTTGCCAAGGCATGTAAGCCACCATTAGGTTTCTTCCTAGTGCCAATTCACCATTTTCGGTAGCAAAACCTTCACAAAGAGGTTGACCCTTCTTCACTTTGTCACCTTTAGTTACAATAGGCTTCAAATTGATACAAGTATCTTGATTCGTTCTTCTGAATTTTGTCAATTCATAAGTGACACTTGGATCATTGAACTGAATCAACAAATCCTCATCAGTCTTTTCGTATCGAACGGTAATTTTATTTGCATCAACATAATCAATTACACCATCACCTTCGGCAATAATAAGTGCTCTTGAATCTATTGCAATTCGTGTTTCAAGACCAGTGCCAACAATAGGTGCCTGTGGTTTCAACAATGGAACTGCCTGACGTTGCATGTTTGATCCCATCAAGGCCCTGTTTGCATCATCATGTTCCAAGAAAGGAATCATAGAGGCAGCAACAGACACAATCTGGTTAGGAGCCACATCCATGTACCTAAGCTCTTTTGGCTCAACTACAGGGAAATCTCCCTCAAAACGCGCTTTTACTTTATCATTAAGGAATACACCTTTATCGCTTAAAGGTGCATTTGCCTGTGCTATATTATACGTGTCCTCCTCTTCTGCAGTCAGGTAATGAACATCACTCGTCATATTTACCTTACCGTTCTCAACATCTCTATAAGGAGTTTCAATGAATCCCATAGTATTCACTTTTGCATGAACACAGAGTGAAGAAATCAAACCAATGTTTGGTCCTTCGGGAGTTTCAATGGTACAAAGTCTACCGTAATGAGTGTAGTGAACATCTCTTACTTCGAAACCGGCTCTTTCTCTTGAGAGACCTCCAGGTCCCAAAGCAGACATTCTACGTTTGTGAGTGATCTCTGCCAATGGATTCGTTTGATCCATAAACTGAGACAGCTGATTAGTCCCAAAGAACGAGTTAATCACTGAAGATAAAGTCCGAGCGTTGATCAAATCAACAGGCTTGAAATCTTCATTATCACGAACATTCATTCGTTCACGTATGGTTCGAGCCATTCTGGCCAAACCAACTCCAAACTGAGCATAAAGCTGCTCACCTACAGTTCTTACCCTTCTATTACTTAAGTGATCTATATCATCAACAACAGCTTTACTGTTAATCAGACCAATCAAATATTTTACTATAAGAATAATGTCTTCAGTAGTAAGCGTACGCTTTTCATACCCAACATCAATTCCCAGTTTTTTATTGATTCTATATCTACCGACTTCTCCTAAATCATATCTCTTATCACTGAAGAATAAGTTCTGAATGATATCACGTGCCGTTTGCTCATCAGGTGCATCCGTATTTCTTAGCTGACGATAAATTTGTTCAACAGCTTCTTTCTCGGAATTCGAATTATCCTTTTGGAGTGTATTGTAAATGATAGAATAATCCGTAATGTTTACGTCTTTTCTATGTAGAATAATGGACTTAGCTCCCGATTCTAGGATAGTATCGATGTCCTCATCTGAAATAACACCATCACGCTCAAGGATAACTTCATTTCTATCTATAGAAACTACTTCACCTGTATCCTCATCAACAAAATCTTCTGTCCAAGTTCTTAATACTCTAGCTGCTAATTTTCTACCAACTACCTTTTTAAGTGCTTTTGCAGTAGCATCTATTTCCTCAGATAGACCAAATAAATCTAAGATCTGCTTATCAGATCCATAACCGATTGATCTTAAAAGCGTAGTAATCGGGAATTTCTTCTTTCTATCAATGTAAGCGTACATAACGTTGTTAACATCAGTCGCAAATTCAATCCAAGACCCTTTGAAAGGAATGACTCTAGCAGAATACAAATGAGTACCATTCGTATGTTTACTCTGAGCGAAGAAAACACCAGGTGATCTATGAAGCTGAGAAACAATAACGCGTTCAGCACCATTAATTACGAACGATCCTTTAGCAGTCATGTAAGGAATGTTCCCAAGGAACACTTCTTGCTCGATTGTCTCAAAGTCTTCGTTTTCTGCGTCGTTACATAACAAACGCAATTTAGCTTTCAATGGCACAGAGTGAGTTAAACCTCTCTCAATACTCTCGTCCACCGAATATTTCGGTGGATCAACTGTATAATCAACAAACTCTAGGATGAAATTGTCTCTCGAATCTGAAATTGGAAAATTCTCCATGAACACCTTATAAAGGCCCTCAGAGTTTCTTTTCTCGGATGGAGTGTCCAATTGGAAAAAGTCAACGAATGACTTTAACTGAACATCCAAAAAGTCAGGATAATCGATTACAGATTTTATGGAAGAGAAATTGATTCTCTCTGTTATATTATTAGCCAAAGCTTTTTTTGTTTAGTTCAAAATAAAATCTAGAACAATGTGAAGTAGATACAAACGGGAAAAGACCTGATCCTTTTCTTGACTAAATCAAGAAGGAGCCAGGCCTTAACCTTAGTTGAAATGTATCCAATTATTTTAGCTCAACCTCGGCACCAGCTTCTTCAAGCTGCTTTTTAAGCGCCTCAGCTTCGTCTTTTGTTACACCTTCTTTGATATTACTAGGAGCACTGTCAACGAGTTCTTTTGCTTCTTTCAGCCCAAGACCAGTTAGTTCCTTCACAAGCTTAACAACAGCTAGCTTAGCAGAACCTGCTGATTTTAGAACTACGTCGAACGCTGATTTCTCTTCAGCTGCATCTCCACCTTCACCAGCACCACCAGCTGCCATTACAGGAGCTGCAGCAGCTGCAGGTTCGATACCATATTCGTCTTTAAGGATAGTAGCTAGTTCACTAACTTCTTTTACTGATAAGTTTACTAGTTGCTCAGCGAAATCTTTTAAATCTGCCATTTTATTCGTTTATTAATTTGTTTTAAAATCTTATTCTCTTTCTGAAAGTGTTTTTACTAAGCCAGCAATCGTATGCTCACCACTCTGAAGAGCGGAAATAACATTTTTCGCAGGAGACTGTAGTAAGGAGATAACCTCACCGATAAGCTCTTGTTTCGACTTGAGTTTACTCAATGCGTCGAGTTGATCTTCACCAATGAAAATATCTGAATCTATGGAAGCAGCCTTAAACGTAGGTCTTTGATTCTTGTCGGTCTTCTTAAAGTCCTTGATAACTTTCGCAGGAATGTTTGCATTTTCATTTACAAACATAACTCCTGAAAATCCCTTCAAAACATCATCCAATTCGGAAAAATCCTTTTCTAAATTGCTTAATGCCTTCTTAATCAAAGTATTCTTAATCACTTTGTACTCAACATCAGACTTGTGGCACATCGCTCTAAATGAGTTGATTTCCGCCACTGTCAGACCCGAAGTATCCGTGATATAAAAGTGATCTGTTTGCTCAAACTTTTCTGTAAGTCCAGCTATTATTTGTCCTTTTTCTTCTCTAGTCATAACGTATTAAATTCCGGCTATGCTACTTTTATCAATTGCAATTCCTATACTCATAGTACTAGAAAGTGAAATTGATTTAAAATATGTTCCCTTCGCAGAAGCAGGCTTCAGTTTTGATATAGTCAAAATCATCTCTGCTGCATTCTGATAAATTTGTTCAGCGCCAAACGACACTTTACCTATGCTTGCGTGTATAATACCAGTCTTATCAACTTTAAAGTCAATCTTACCAGCTTTAACCTCAGTTACTGCTTGCGCAATATTCATAGTCACTGTCCCAGATTTCGGATTTGGCATCAAGCCCCTTGGCCCAAGTACTCTACCTAATCTACCGACTTTAGCCATTACCGTAGGCATGGTAATAATCACATCAATATCAGTCCAACCTCCTTCGATCTTAGCGATATAATCATCAAGACCCACGTGATCTGCTCCAGCAGCTTTTGCTTCATCTTCCTTGTCAGGAGTACAAAGCACAAGCACTTTAACTTCCTTACCAACTCCATTTGGAAGAGCTACAACTCCTCTCACCATTTGGTCAGCTTTCCTTGGATCCACACCCAAACGAATATCTAAATCTACTGAAGAGTCAAACTTTGCGAAGGTAATTTCCTTTACCAGCTTCGACGCTTCGTCTAAAGCATACAACTTGTCTACTTCAACAAGCTCAGCAGCTTTCTTTTGATTTTTTGTCAATTTTCCCATTGTTCCAATAAATTAATTAGCCCAAGGCGCTTTACCTGAAACTCTTACTCCCATACTGCGTGCAGTACCAGCCACTTGACGCATTGCTGACTCTACTTTAAAAGCATTCAAGTCTGCCATTTTTGTCTCTGCAATAATCTTTACCTGATCCCAGGTAATTGATCCAACTTTCAATCGATTAGGTTCCGCTGAACCCTTTTTCAATTTTAAAGCTTCCATTATCAAAACTGGAGCAGGAGGAGTCTTTATCACAAAGTCAAAAGACTTATCAGTATAAATCGTCACAACAACAGGACATAATTGTCCTTGCTTCTCCTGAGTTCTTGCGTTAAATTGCTTACAAAACTCCATAATATTCAGTCCTTTCGCACCAAGTGCTGGACCTACTGGAGGAGAGGGGTTAGCCGCTCCACCACGAACTTGAAGTTTCAAATAGCCTGTTATTTCTTTAGCCATTAGTTTAATCTTGTTTTTCCACTTGTATGTAATTCAACTCTACAGGTGTGTTTCTTCCAAATATTTTTACTGTAACATTTAACTTCTTACGATCCTCAAACACTTCATCTACAGCACCAGTAAAACCACTGAATGGTCCATCCATTACCTTTACTGTCTCACCGACTATAAACGGAGTATCTAGAACCTCCTCATTTTCCTCTGCTTCATCGACTCTACCTAAGATTCTGTTTACTTCAGATTGACGAAGTGGAACAGGGTCTTTGGAAGCGCTGGTAGAACCTTCGCCAAGGAACCCAATTACATTGGGAATCAATTCTTTATTCGTAATCATGTGCTGAACCTCTCCATTAGAAAAGTCAGCTTGTATTAAAATATAACCAGGGAAAAAATTGCGCTCACGCACTCTCTTTTTTCCGTTCCTCATTTCATAAACCTTCTCAGATGGTATTAGTACTTGTGGAATATGAGACTCAAGACTTTGTCTTGCGATCTCAGTATCCATAGCTTCTTTTACCTTCTTCTCTTTTCCGCTAACCGCCCTAACTACGTACCACTTAAATTCAGACATTTCTTAAAACTCCTTATAAAACCATGACATAGCATTTTCGAAACCTAAATCGAAAAGACCAATCATAAGCGCGAAAATCAAAGATGCAACTAGCACCAAAACACTACTGTTTTGCAAATCGGAATACTTAGGCCAGGTTACCTTGTGAAGCAACTCGTCGTAAGCGTCCTTGAAAAAAGAAATAATCTTATCCATCGTTGTGTTTAATGATTGCACGGGAGGAGGGACTCGAACCCCCAACCAATGGTTTTGGAGACCACTACTCTGCCAATTGAGCTACACCCGTAAAAACCCGCGCATCCCAAAAGGTGTGCAAAGGTAGATGAATCAATATTTATAAACAAACGCCATCTGAATTAATAATCCAGATGGCGCAGTGCTTTAGCTATTTATTAGTCTAAGATTTCAGTAACCTGACCAGAACCGACAGTTCTACCGCCTTCTCTGATTGCAAATCTCAAACCTTTCTCTAGAGCGATAGGGTTGATAAGATTTACTTCAATAGTTACGTTATCACCTGGCATTACCATCTCAATACTCGCTGGTAGCATAATCTCACCAGTTACATCCGTAGTTCTAACGTAGAACTGTGGACGATACTTGTTGAAAAATGGTGTGTGACGTCCACCTTCTTCTTTCGAAAGAACGTAAACTTCAGCATTGAATTTAGCGTGAGGAGTAACCGATCCTGGCTTGCAGATAATCATACCTCTTTTAATCTCACTCTTCTCAATTCCTCTTAGCAGAAGACCAACGTTATCACCAGCTTCTCCTCTATCCAAAATCTTTCTGAACATCTCAACTCCAGTAATTGTAGACTTAAGTCCTTCTGCTCCCATACCAATGATATCTACAGAATCACCAGTATTAGTAACACCCCTTTCTATTCTACCAGTTGCTACTGTACCACGACCAGTGATAGAGAATACATCCTCAACAGGCATTAAGAAATCTTTATCAATAGCTCTTGGAGGAAGTGGTATGTGATTATCCACAGCATCCATTAACTCTTCTATCTTCTCCACCCACTTAGGCTCGCCATTAAGCGCACCAAGGGCAGAACCTTGTATAACAGGAATATCGTCCCCTGGGAAATCATAATCAGAAAGTAGCTCTCTGATTTCCATTTCCACTAGCTCAAGAAGCTCAGGATCATCAACTAAATCAACTTTATTCATGAATACAACCAAAGCAGGAACACCTACCTGACGAGAAAGCAAGATATGCTCTCTAGTTTGTGGCATTGGTCCATCAGTTGCAGCTACCACGATGATAGCCCCATCCATTTGTGCCGCTCCTGTGACCATGTTTTTCACATAATCCGCGTGACCTGGACAGTCAACGTGAGCATAGTGTCTAGATTCAGTTGCATATTCGATATGAGACGTATTAATAGTAATACCTCTTTCTTTTTCTTCTGGTGCATTGTCGATAGAAGAAAAGTCTTTCATTTCTGCAAGACCTTTTCCAGCCAATACAGATGAAATTGCAGCCGTTAATGTCGTTTTACCATGATCAACGTGACCAATAGTACCGATATTAACGTGTGGTTTTGAACGATCAAAGGTTGCTTTAGCCATGT
>CAYGPP010000119.1:0-12401 GCA_964351885.1 uncultured Marinoscillum sp. | reverse complement strand
TCCTTCTCCGAATTCGTCATTGCGGTTTCATTTTGTGGGTGGGCATTGCGGGAGGAATGAAGACCGGAATCTGATCGTAGGATAGAGGCTTGGAAATTCAATTTCAACTAGTCAGCGGTGAGAAAGTCGAAGGTTTTCTTTACTGTCCAACTGTCTGCTTTAAATGAGCACGGTTCTTTATAAAGTATAGAATAAGTCCAATGAATGGCGTTAAAACGGACATCACATAAAGAAGTGTTTTAGTGTCTGGATGAAGGTGTGATTTCTTTGTGCTTACAATGGTATAAATCATCACCGCAATGTTCAGAATTAGAAATAGTAGAAGTTTTGTCATGTAATCCATAGTCGTAAAATTTATATTTTAACAAGTGTAATTATTGCCCAATTCGTACAGTTAGTCTGTCCAACAGCCTTGAGGCTAACAACTCAGCATGCACACCTTTATGGTGCATACTGCGATAACGTTTAGAGTAATCTAAGAGATTTTCCATAAATAAAAACACCATATGTGAGGTTTGTAAATACTAAGGTTATTGGAATCTCTCCCTACTCACTCCTCAAAGACTTCACTGGATTGGTTTTGGCTGCTTTATTGGCTTGATTGGATACTATTGCCATAGCGAATCCCAACGCGACCAAACCAACTAGTGGGAAAATCCACCATTGGATGTCAATTCGGATTTTGTAGCGATCCAAGTAACCATCTAGTAAGTACCAAGCAAGCGGTGCGGCCAATACGAAGGAGACTATTACTAGTCGTGAAAAGTCCTTGGACATGAGCATCACCAGATTGCCGACTGAAGCACCGAGTACTTTTCGGATGCCTATTTCTTTGGTGCGTTGCTCTGCTGTGAATGATGCTAGTCCGAATAGTCCCAGGCCTGTAATGAAAATGGCTAGGAAGGAAAAGAGCAAACTCAGTTTTTTGGTCATCTGAATCGTGGCGAACTTCTTGTCAAACTCCACATCCGCAAAGTCGTACTCGAAAGGGTAGGCAGGATTGTGTTTGTTGAAGACTTCTCCGACTGATGCTAATGTTGCGGAGAGACTATTTCCTGGATTGAGTTTAACACTTATAGAGTTGATCCAATTTGTATCAAAGACCATAAAAAGAGGTCGAATCTCCGAGTATGGAGACCCCATGAGTGCATTATCCATCACACCAATAAGTGTTCGTTTATCACCCCAGAGATCGAGTTGCGTTCCTATTGGGTCTTCGAGACCCATGAGATCCAGAGCTGCCTTGTTGATGATGATGGCGCTGGTATCTGTACTGAAGTCTTTGGAGAAGTCTCTGCCGTGAAGCATCTTGATTCCCATCGTCTGGCTATAATCATAACCCGCCGCTATGGTGACGAAAATGACTTTTTGAGTTTCGGGCTTTCCTGGCCATCCAAGGAAATTGTTGGAGTTGATTTGAGTGATCGTGCTATTGGACCTAGTCACATGGCTCACCGCACCAGATTGAAGCAAATCTTGCTTCAACACTTCATAGTTATCCTCCAAGTCATCAGTCATAGATATGGAGATAAGATTGTCTTGATTGTAACCCACCTCACGGTTTTGTACCAACTCAATCTGCTGATAGATCACTACTACTGTGATCATTAATAGAATAGAAAATCCGAATTGGAAGACCACCAAGAACTTACGAGGAGTGGTGGCTCCTTTGCCAATTTTGATACTTCCCTTGAGGGTAGCTACTGGTTTGAAAGACGAAAGGTAAAACGCTGGATAACTACCTGATATGATGCCTGTCAAGATGATTACACCAGCTGAGAATAGCCAAAACACAGACGAACTAAAGTCAATGGCTAGTGACTTATCGACAAGGATGTTGTATCCCGGAAGCACCAACATAGCGGTAACAATTGCTAGTCCATAGGCTATTAATGAAATGATCAAAGACTCACCGATAAATTGCATAATGAGTGTTATGCGCTGAGAACCTAGACTTTTTCTGATCCCCACTTCTTTGGCACGTTTCTCAGATCTGGCTGTGGCTAAGTTCATGAAATTGATACAAGCAATAAAGAGAATGAATACTGCAACGAAAGTGAACAGACTCACATAGTCGCTCATTCCTCCAAGAGCCACCCCATTTTCAAATTGAGAATGTAATCTCCATTTCGGCATTGGATGGAGAAACAATGAGCGCGGCATGTCTTCTTGTCCATTCTCAGTCAACAATTCTGCAATCCCCATTTCGGCTGCATCGTGCTTATCAGCTTCATACAATTCCACAAAAACCTGAAATGAATAATTGCCCCAATTGGTCTTATTTCTGATGACCCATGGACTTGCCTTCTCCCATTGCTCATAGGTCATGAGATAATCAAATTCGAATGAGGAGTTATTAGGGACATCTTTTAGGATCCCAGTTACTTTAAGCGAATGCGCATCATCCACTCTAATCAATTCACCAATTGGATCTTGATTGCCAAAGAGTTGTTGGGCTAATTTTTCGGAGATGACTACAGACGAAGGATCATCCAAAACAGATTCGGCATTGCCAGAAACAAGCTCAAATTCAAACATCTCGAGAAACTCACTACCAACAAAATAACCCCGTTTAATAAGTCGTTTTTCTTCCACATTGAGCAAATGATCCCCACCCCAATCCATCACCGTAGTGTTTTTGATATTACTATCTCGGTCTTTCAGAGACTGATAGCATGGTAGTGGTACGGAGTTCCAAGAATTGATTTTATTGTCAAACTCTGCATTAACCCATACCTGATGAAGCTTGTCGTGCTTTGGGATAAACAGATCGAAAGATGTTTCGTCTGCCACCCAAAGTAGGATGAGAATGCTGCAAACAATACCAATAGCAAGACCTGATATATTTATAATTGAATAAAGGCTATTGCGTTTGAGATTTCGCAAAGTGACGATAAGGAAATTACGAATCATTGCTAGGAGATTAGGTTGACAACACTGATAAAGTATCAGATTTTACGCCAATGGTTGCATTTAGGAAAAATAATTTGATGAATGGTTCTCATTTTATTTGACCGAAGCTCGTAATCCAAGCTCTATCACCTCCAGTTTCTCAATCTTAGCTTCATTGATTTCAAACCTCAAAAGCGTTTTCATTTTGTGAAAGCCATGCTTACCTGCTGCTCCCGGATTCATGTACAGCATTTTGCGGAAGCGATCATTTTCTACTCTGAGAATATGCGAATGTCCACAGATGAATAGTCTCGGATACTCTTTGGTCAGCAGCGCTCTGGTCTGGGGATTGTACTGAGGAGGCTTACCGCCAATGTGATTCATGACTATTTTGATGCCCTCTCTTTCTTGGATTTGAATTTCTGGAATGGTCGCTCTCAGCACATGTCCATCTACATTTCCAAATACTGCGATAGTTCGTTTAAATGCTTCAAGTTTCTGTAACACCTCCATGGTGCCGATATCTCCAGCATGCCAGATCTCGTCTACATTTTTGAAATGTGTAAATACTGTAGGATCAAGAAATCCGTGAGTGTCAGATATCAGTCCGATGCGCATGAGCGAATATAAGTAAGGATAGACATCCGAAGGCATACTTTTCTGAAGGCGATCTTGAAAATATCAATTGTGTTAAGAGCAGTTTATCATAATGTAGAGAATTATTAATATTGCCTATCAATTTAACTCAACATTGATCCATTTTTTCACCGCTAACCCTAGTTTCTCTTGTTCACTGATAATCTATATTATGGCAATACTGCTCTGGATTGGGTAATTGCATTTGGTTATATCATTGCTGCGGTCATTATAGGTCGCATCGTTTACTGGCTTTTTAAGCTATTCACCAAGCGTGTTGCGGCTAAATCCAAAACCAAATTGGATGATATCCTATTAGACATGTTGGAAGAGCCAGTCACTTTTATGATTGTGCTTTTTGGTATTAAGCATTCTGTGCTAACCCTTTCGTTTGATCAGGAATTCGCTACTCTGATAGATTATTCGTTCAATTTTATTTTGACGATTTCTGTTACTTGGTTGGTGTCAAGATTATATGATGCATTACACAAGGAATATCTAATTCCAATAGCAGAGAAGACAGCCACCGATCTTGATGATCATCTTTTACCAATAATCCGCAAGGGGATTATGATTGGTGTATGGTCTGTGGGTATTTTAATCGCCCTTAACAATGCTGGATATGATGTAACGGCTGTGCTCGCTGGATTGGGAATTGGTGGCTTAGCATTTGCTTTGGCCGTTCAAGCCACTTTTGGCAATATCCTAGGAGGCCTTATTATCTACATGGATGGGCATTTCAAAGTTGGAGATCGGGTACAATTGCAAGGGAGATATTCCAAAATAGATGGCGTCATTGCTGATATCGGTCTTCGAACCACTCGAATTAAAACCAGATATGAAGGGCGGATCGTTAATATCCCAAATACGATGTTTTCCACCCAAGAAGTGATCAACGTGGAAACAGAGGATGGTCGACAGGTTTTTCAGGTATACAAACTCAAACTTGGAACCCCATCGGAAAAAATAGAAGCTATGATGGAACTGCTAAAGGCGGCAGTGAAGGAAACTGATGGGACTAAGGAGCTTTGTGTAACGGGGGTGGTGCGCGTGAGTGAGGTTTCTATTGACGTAATGCACCTCTATTGGGTTCAGCCAAACTCTTCTAATGTGAAGACTAAATCAGCAGTGTATATGTATATCCTAAAAGGAATGGAGAAGGAAGAAATCGAACTTACAGAACGCACTGCGCTACATTACAATTTGGACGCTATATACTAAAATGAGGCGGAATTACTTTGTTTTGTTTTTAGTTATCTGTTCTCTCTTCAATGCCAGCGGGCAAGAAGTGTCGGATAGTACCCAAATGGATCAAAAAGCAAAATATTCAGGCTGGGTTAATCTAGGCTTCAGTGGATCTAGAGGAAACGTAGAACGAAGATGGAGTAATTATGCCTTGGATATTAGCAGGAAGACCACCAAAAATGTCATCACTTTTGATGGACAGTATCGCGATTTTTGGAGCAGAAGAAATAAAGTAGATGAAAATATTGATGCCAGCTTAATTGATGTTAGAAAAATATCAGGGAACAGTTGGTTGTATACCAAGGCGTCTTTTCATCGAAATACTTATAGAGGGTTTGACAGCCAATGGAAGCTTGGAGGAGGATACTTACATAACTTCGTTGATCAAGAAAATGCAAAACTGGATACTAGGCTTGGCTATCAGCTAAGACTTGGTGAGGTGACAGGAAACCTTGAAGGAGATTACAATCAAGGTGTTCATCATTTTGCTCTTTTTGGTTTTAGAATCAAGTTCACATTGATGGAGAATATTGTTTTCAAATCAAAATTTGACTTGGAGTTGGATGTGGAGCGAGGGGAGAATTATAATGTTCTCACTACATCTGACTTAGAATTCACTATCAACAAGTGGCTGGCATTTGAGCTTAGCTATATGTATCACTATGCAGGACTTCCAGTTACAGGAAGACAAGCCCTGGATGAGCGTTTAGATGGATCCTTGAAAATTAAGTTCTAAGTTGCGGGCCGCGTTTATTGAAATATCAATCCTATTTCTGCATTGATAACCTTCAATTAAGTCTACATTTGTGCTCCATTTTTAGACTAGAATTAGTTAATGCGCATCGCTATAATTATCACTCTTTTATTTCATTTTTCTCCCATTTTTTCACAGGATCCAACAATTGGGTTGGTATATAATTCTGAAGAGGTCTCGGACGGATACACACTATTCACACCAGAGAATAACAATGTTGTTTATCTCATCAACAACTGCGGTGGTGTAGTCAATAATTGGACCTTTCAGGATCAGCCAAATAGGACATGTTACTTACTAGAAAATGGAGATGTTTTAAGAGCCGGAAAAGAATTTCTACAGCTGAATTCTTGGGATGATCAAGTAAAGTGGAGCTTTGATGTCACCACCAATGAATTGGGTCAGCATCATGATATAGAACCACTTCCAAACGGAAATATCTTAGTTATCGTTTATGATCGTTACTCTAAAGAGGACATAATAATTGCAGGTAGAAATCCTGAAAAATCCGATGCTGAGTTTCAGTTGGATAAAATAGTTGAATTGGAAATGGTTGGTTCCACAGAAGCTCGCGTGGTGTGGGAGTGGAAAATGTATGATCATCTCATACAAGATTTTGATCAAACCAAAGCCAATTTTGGCACGGTTTCAGAATCTCCAGGAAGATTTGATATCAATTTTGACAATAATGAAACTTCGAATTTTGCTCATATAAATGGAATTGATTACAATCCAGAATTAGACCAGATTCTCTTTTCGGCACGTAACCTGAGCGAGATATTTATAATAGACCATAGTACCACCAAAGAAGAAGCTGCAAGTAGTTCTGGTGGGCTCAGCGGTCAAGGGGGAGATATCCTCTGGAGGTGGGGCAACCCTCTCGTGTACAAAAAGGGAGACGCCACAGCACAAAAACTGTTTCGCCAACATGACCCCAAATGGATTCCAAAAGGCTATTTGAATGAAGGAAAGATCACCGTATTCAATAACCGTCCAGATGTGGATTTTAGTGAAGGGTCTTCTGTGCACATTGTTTCACCAGAGATTAGCGACAATGTCTATTTGCTGCAAAATGAAACATTTTTACCAGAAGCGTTCCATTGGTCTTGGAGTGGTGATCTTTTAGATAGATTGGTAAGAGAGGAGAAAAAATCTGGGGTACATGCACTTCCCAATGGTAATTTGATTGTATGTGAGACTGGTAAAGGTCGGGTTTCTGAAATTGATCAAGCGGGGCAACTCGTTTGGAGTTACATCAATCCGATTGATGGGATACAATACAACCCATCGGCACCCGCAAACGGTATATTTCGGGGCGAAAAATATGTCGCTGATTATCCGGCATTTGATGGAAGATCCCTAGATTCCGAGGGTTTTCTTGAGAATGAAAATCCTCTTTCAGCCATCTGCGGAGAGATCACGCGAAATAATGAAACTTTACTATCTATTGATGATTCGGCAATACGGATCGAAAACCCAATAGTCGATGGGACTTTGAGATTACTAGGAGAGATTTCTCAAGTGAAATCTATAGAAATCATGACATTAAGTGGAGTCTCTCTGGCTAAGTACATCGGCACTGAAAAGGAGATATCTATTTCAATAAGTCAAGGTATTTATTTTGTGCTATTAGACTTAGACGGCACTAAGCAGATGAGTCGAATAATTATTCTTTGACCATTTAGTGGTTTCATCTGTCGTATTAACACTTTTTAACAAGGCGTTTGACTTGACTTTTCACGTGAGCCATTTTATCATTGCCCCTGATTTTCCATTACATTTTTTACTCAAACAAATCGAGAGATTAACTTAATGAACTTATGTCTATCATAGTAGAGAATCTCACTAAGAAATATGGTGAGCAAAAGGCTGTTAACGACATTTCATTTGAGATCAAGACAGGTGAAGTAGTTGGTTTTCTTGGGCCAAATGGTGCGGGGAAAAGTACGACCATGAAGATAATTACTTGCTTTATGGCACCATCTTCAGGTGATGTACGGTTGGATGAAGACTCCATTCATTCCAATCCTGAAATTATCAAACGCAAAATTGGGTATTTACCGGAAAACAATCCGCTCTATCTGGATATGCCAATTGTAGACTATCTAAGATTCACTGCCGAAATTCAGGGGGTTGCCAAAGCAGATATTCCCGGCAGGATAGGGCAGATGATTGAGCGCTGTGGTCTCGACAGAGAAAAGCACAAGAACATCAACGAACTCTCCAAAGGATATCGTCAGAGAGTTGGGTTAGCCCAAGCCATGATTCATGATCCTGAAGTGTTGATCCTTGATGAGCCGACTACTGGTCTTGATCCCAATCAGATCGTGGAGATCAGGAAGCTGATTAAAGACCTAGGAAAAGAAAAGACAGTAATACTGAGTAGCCACATTCTCTCTGAAGTAGAGGCTACTTGTGATCGCATCCTGATCATAAATAAAGGACGCATCGTTGCGGACGGTACTTCTGCCAATCTAAGGAGTCAATCTCAGGGTCAGGAAATTCTTAACATTAGTATTGAAGCTGATGCGGCTAAAGTAGAAGCAGCTGTGCGAGGTTTGGCCTCAGTTGAGAAGGTTGACCCGATAGACGGAAAGGCGGGATGGTTCACTATCCAAAGCAAGCCGGAAATGTCTTCTCGTAAGGAAATTTTCGACCTTTGTGTGAAGAAAAAATGGTATCTCATGGAAATGAGCGGTCTGGAAACAAGACTGGAAGATGTATTCCAAAAATTAACCAAATAAGCCATGAACAAAGTCTGGATAATTACAAAACGAGAGTTGGCCTCATTCTTTGATTCCTTGATCGCCTATGTGATGATCATATTGTTTTTGGGTCTGAGCGGAACCTTCACATGGTTGGTAGGTACCAATGTATTCCTGATCAATCAAGCCAGCATGCAAGTCTTTTACAGCATTGCCTTTTGGTCGCTATTTTTCTTTATTCCTGCTATCACGATGCGAATGATTGCAGAAGAAAACAGAGCCGGGACTATTGAGCTTTTGATTACAAAGGCGGTATCAGATAGTCAGATCGTTTGGGGTAAGTTTTTGGCTTGCTTCATATTGGTACTGATCGCATTGGTATGCACTTTGCCCTATTACATCACCATTTCCCAGTTGGGAAATATTGACGATGGTGCGGTGATCGGAGGTTACTTGGGTCTCATGCTATTGTCTGCTAGCTATATCAGCATTGGGTTATTCGCTAGTAGCGTGACTCAGAATCAGATAGTGGCATTTTTAATGGCCATGTTTATCGGAATCTTTTTTCACATGCTTTTTGATGTAATTGGTTCAACATTTAGGGGCACGGTAGGGGAGTTTTTTAATTATCTCAGCATGAGCAATCACTTCGAATCTATGAGTAGAGGGGTGGTAGATAGTAGGGACTTGATCTACTTCGGCTCTATCATCACTTTGGGGATAGTGCTTTCTCAAGTGATGCTTTCCAAACGAAACTGGCAATCATAATTAGACCAATGATGAAAAGAAAAAATATAATCATACAGCTATTAATTGTATTGGCGATTGTGTTGGTAGCCAATCTGATTTCCAATGAATTGTACTTTAGACTCGATTTCACGGAGGATGAGCGCTATACCTTTAGCGATGCTACGCTCGATGTAATCGAAGATGTAAATGGAGTGATCACGATCACCGCATACTTCTCTGAAGACTTGCCTGCACAGCTTTTGAAAAACAAGCAAGACTTCCAAGACCAGCTGATCGAATACGAGACAAGGTCTGAGGGGAACATTGTTTTTGAATTCATAAGCCCAAATGAGAACGAGGAGAAGGAGCGAGAAGCCCAGCAGAACGGCGTAAGTCCTGTGATGATCAATGTCACTGAGCGAGATCAGGTACAGCAAATGCGAGCGTATATGGGAGCCGTCTTGAAGATGGATGATCGAATTGAAGTGATTCCACTTATTCAGCCGGGAGCGGCCATGGAATACGCTTTGACCACAGCCATCAAGAAAATATCCATTGCTGACAAGCCAAAGCTTGGTTTCATTCAGGGCTATGGTGAACCATCCATTGAGGCAATACCACAATTGATGGAGCAGCTTTCCGTGCTTTACGATGTGGAAGCGTTTCGTTTACGGGACTCAGCGTCAGTTCCTAACTACTATCGCACGCTGATTTGGGTCAACCCTCAAGACAGTGTGGCTCCTTATGATTTTGCTAAGATTGATAGATACCTATCCCAAGGCGGAGGGTTATTTTTAGCTCATAGCATGGTAGAGGGAGACTTGCAGCAAGGACTTTTGTCTAAAACCTCGGATGTTGGTTTGAAGAATTGGCTTTCTGGAAAAGGAATGGACTTGGGAGATCAATTCATCGTAGATGCACAGTGTGCCTCAGTGAATGTCCAGCAACGCAAAGGATTCTTTACCATCAATTCTCAGGTTGAGTTTCCTTACTTTCCACAGATTAACAATTTCGCAGATCATCCCATTACTCAGGGGATGGAAGGCGTGATGCTCCCTTTTGCGAGTCCTATAACCTTCAATACCAAGGACACTTCATGGTCACAAGTACCTGTAATGTATTCATCGAGTAAAACAGGGTTAGTTACCCCTCCGTCTTACATAGATGTCCAAAAGAAATGGACAGATGGTGAATTTAATAGTGGTGAAAAACTGCTTGCAGCAGGTTTGGAAAATGGTTTGGGTAAGATCGTGGCGGTAACTAACGGAGCGTTTTTCGTTAACGGCGAAGGCCAACGACCACAGCAGCAAGCTGCTGATAATATCAATCTTGCGGCTAACAGTATTGATTGGATCGCTGATGATACGGGATTGATCAACCTAAGAACCAAAGGCATTACGTCTAGACCCTTGGATACAGTTGAGGATAGTACCAAGGCCATACTCAAATATGGGAATGTATTTGCACCTATTCTGTTGTTGCTGATCTACGCTTTCATTCGCAAGCAGCGAAACAATAGAAAACGCCAGAAGTGGATGCAAGGCAACTATGCATAATGCTGTATCAGGGAATTGAATTTTGATAATTTCAAAAAAGCGATAAAGATGAAAAAGAGTAAATCAATAACGTTAATAGTCGTTTTGGCGGTACTTCTGGGAGTTTTTGCCTTGGTGAAATTCACAGGTAATTCGGGAAGGAGTAAGTCGTTTCGTGAGACATTGGTCAACATCAATAAAGATGAAGTTACCAAGGTGGAAATCTTGACACCTTCGGACACTACCCTACTTGAAAAGCAGTCTGCTGGTTGGATAGTAGATAAAAAGAATAAGGGTGACGAAGCGACCATTACTTCTATGCTTAGCTCATTAGAGACGATCGAACCAAGTCGATTGGCGGCTAGGTCAGAGGACACTTGGAAGGACTTTCAAGTGGATGAGGAGGGCACGAGAGTGATTGTATATGAAGGGTCGAAGAAAACACTCGATATAGTGCTAGGGCGATTTAGTGTGGAAGGCCAGCGACAGTATTTCTCCTATGTCAGACTGAGCGAAGATGAAGATGTGTATGTGGCCAAAGACTTTATGAAAATGAGTATTGGTGCCAATGGAAATGCTTACCGCAATGATGATATACTGAAATTGAATAAAAATTCCGTAATAGCGATCAATTTCAATTATCCGGATAGTGCTTTCAGATTGGAAAAGGCGGAGCAAGGTTGGATTATAGGAGGCTCTCGCGCAGATTCAGCGTCTGTAGCCAAGTACCTTCAGTCCGTCAATCTGGTATCCAGTAGAAACTTCGGAGAGCAATCAGGTGCGGCTTTGATGGATGTTAGTTTTGAGTTATTGGATGGTGGGGATGTTCAAATCTTGGGCTATGCCAATGATGGAATATCTTCTTCCTTTAATGATGGAGAGTTCTGGTCTGATAAGAATGCCTTTGAAAAGGTGTTCAAAGGGAGAAGAAGTTTTTGAAAATATAACCTTTGCTTATTGAATTGAAGTTTCAAAAGGGATTAAAAATCCTTTTTGTGAAAATCTTAGTTTCGTCTTGCTTCTAACATCTTGATAAAGTGTTTGCCGCCAGGTAATTCAGAGAGCTTTGCTGTTTGATTCTGATATAAAGACTCGTTCTCGGCCTTCATATAGGCATACGCTAAAACATAATTATAGTATGCTCTATTGGAATCAGAGAAATCCTCTTCATCGTATTTATGTAGATCGTCAATAGCTTTTTCGGGTTTACCAATATCCGCTAGACTAATGAAGTTTCCAAGAATAGCCTTCTCCTCAAGAATATCGTCATTTCGTTTTTTTGCCAATTTTCGAGCTTTATCAAAATGAAGAGAGCTCTGATTGAAAAAAGAGGCTTTTGCCATACCATCCAAAACAACTAGATACCGTTGGTATGCCATAGCAGTATTGTAGTGTGATAGCTGATCCTTTGGGTTTGTCATCACACCAACTAGAGATTGATTGATAATAGAGACATTTGCAGGAAAAGGACTTATCATGGATGAGAGTTGTCCAACTCCTTGATAGCCCATATGGTCACCCAGTGCACTTTTGCTTGCGTCTAAAATAAGCACACGTGGTATCGCATTCACTCCAAATTCTTGGGCTGTTCCCGGATTATTTGAAATGTCTATTTTGACTGAAATATATTTTTCACTGAGCGAATCTATGCGTTGGTCGTTCCATACACTTCTATCCATTGCCTTACATGGGCCGCACCATTCTGCAGTAAAATCTACTAGTAGTAACTTTCCTTGATTGAGCGCAGCGAACTGTGCCTGCTTTAGATCGTATTGCCAATCTGGTTGAGCTGATAATCCAAAAGAGCTGATCAATATTGTTGATGCTAGAAATACTTTATTCATAACTTTCACATTAATTTATTAAAGATAATGGTATTGATCCGGAAGTGGAATGGATCAAAGA
>CAYGPP010000118.1:0-12821 GCA_964351885.1 uncultured Marinoscillum sp. | reverse complement strand
TTTTGTAGGTCGTGCGAGTGATTTGCTAGACATGGTAAATGATATTATCAGCAATTACGATTTGAAAGGGGCTTTTGCAATCAATGATCTATTTCATAGGATTTATGTAGATACCCAGACAGGTTTAGTAAAAGCAAAATACAAGATCACTTTGGATCATTTACATATGCTTGCCGGTTCTGTCGGCGGAAGAGTAGCTTTTTTCAGATGGCCGCTAATCTCTAAAACTCATAGCATACTTTTCTTCAAAGAAGAGGAAAAAATGCTGAAGCCGTATCAAAGGGGTGCTCAAAACAAAGCGAGAGATTATCAAGAGCAAAAGTTGAGGCGATTCAATAAAAAGACGAACACATTTCCTGCTGTCTTTATTGGTAAAGAGAAAGAAAAATTGGGGCGGCCTCTTTTTGGTTGGATGCTATCATTAGCGGCATACCTAAAAACTCTCCACTTACTTCTGGTAATCACAATTTTCAACAAAGGAGTCATTTCACAAGAGAAAATATTCAGATATTCTCAAAATAAAGGAAAGGAGGTAAACGAAAGCATATCTGGAATAATACAGCTCTTACGAATAAAACAACCCTTTTCCTTCTCCCATTTCAACGATGGAGAAATGACCTTCATCAAAAAGTACTTGAAAAAGGATCACAAAGAAGTCTGGTTCGGAGGCACTCTATTTGGTCGATTTCAGGATCAGTACAATGAAAAACTTGGCAAATTGCTTGTTGACTCATTTGAAATGCAACAGGAGCATTATTTCATCGGGACTCCATGTAAAGCTTGCCATCCTAGATTGCATGCCTTTGCGAGCGAAGCGCGTAAGTCTGATGCATATACTATTCCTGCGATGACGTTTCATCACAATTTATCCTATTATCCTGAAATTCTAGGGTTGATAAAAGAGCGGAAAACCTATTTTGTGGTAAACCCGTATCAAAACCTCTCTTTTTTCAAGGATATCGGCTTCACTATTGGTTATGATCAGCATATAAAAGTGCCATTCAAAAATGCGCACCATAAATTTGAAAATCTCAAGGAATTGCGGTTTGACGAAGGATCCGTTGTTTTCCTAATGTGTGGGATGCTTGCTAAGGTGCTATGTGCTCATTGGTACAAGCATCAGCCTAATGTCACCTTCATAGCTTTTGGCTCAAGCTTTGATGACTTAATCCAAGAAAATATCAATTTCGGATTGTTCCCTAAAGAATATCCGTTCTCTCGTAATATCCTTGGCTCCAGAGGCTATCTTTTTGGTGCGAAACAGAAATGTCCTGTTTGTTTTGACCTAAATAATTCTGCTACCGAAATAAGCTGATTTGAAGAAGCTTTCTGTATTAACCTTTGCTGATAAACACTTGGGGGATGAGAATCTCCTAAAAAAATCCTGTGCGGACTTAGGCCAACATCTGGAGGTTCTTCTGTATTCTCCCTGGACTCAAAATGCAATCAAGCTCAAATTACTAAACGACTTCCTGTCGAAAACGAACCCTGATGGTTTACTTCTGGTGGTAGATGCACTTGATGTTATCCTCTTAGATGATGCTGCAACAATCGTTGAGAAATTTGATTCCTTCGATGTAGATATCTTGATCTCAGCTGAGTCTAATTACATGTTTAAGCACCCTACGCTTTGGGTAGAATATTTCATCAAATACCCAAAACAACCAACGGTCTACAATTTTCTAAACTCTGGTTCTTATATGGGCAGAGCAAAGCATCTAAAAGTCATGCTCGAAACCATGCAAAGGGATTATCGTATCGACTTGGGTGATGAAAAAGCGGTACTGTCCTTAAGAAGTGATCAGTATCTCCTGCATCGGTTTTTTGTAGATAACTACCACAAGGAGGGAGCGAAGCTCAAAGTCGCTTTAGATTCGCAACAATTGCTACTTGGCTGTACTGGAGGACGCTTTTGCATTAGGAAATTTCCAGACCACTCAAAAACACAGGCTTTTCTCTATTTCAAGATCGAACGGAATCTAGTGAAACCATTAATGCTACATAAGTTCCACTCTCGATCCAAAGACTATGAGTTTCGATCGGGAAGATTCTATAATTTGCAAACAAACACCACCCCATCTGTCATGCATCTGCCTGGTACTTGGAAGAATTTCGGAGAAATGTTGAGCCATTTCTTCTCCAATACTCCCAAACGACATCCAACTTCACTTAAAAGGATCGTCGCTGAGGGAGTAAGCTATTTTAGTTATGCAAGCTCGGTGGTGTTATCATTACTAATTATTCGTATAAGAGCTTTTTTTCAGTGACGCATCCTTGAACATACCTTCATGAGTTGCGAATTTGCAACCTAGACCGATCCTATTATTGCAAAACACAAAGATTAGACATATGCCACATAAAAAAGACAAGCTAATATTTATGCACCTCCCCAAATGTGGAGGAAATTCATTCAAGTCACTTCTGATGAGAAAGTACGGTAAGTCGGAAAATTTCGCTATCAAAGTAGTAAATAATACGCGGTTGAATACTCAAAAGCTTATTGACCTCTCTTCTAAAAGAAAAGAAAAACTACGATTAATCATGGGGCATGCCGAGTATGGAGTTCATTCTCACCTTCCTGGCGATTGGAATTATATTACTTTCTTAAGAGACCCTGTAGATAGGATAATATCCTATTACTATTATGTAAAAAGGACACCTCATCACAGGCTATTCCAGTCCGGCAAATTCAATGATAACATGTCACTTCTTGATTTTGTAACAACCATCGATGAGCCTGACATTCACAATGGTCAAATACGATTTATAAGTGGCATTCAGGCCAATACAGATGAAATGTTGATTAAAGCAGAAGAGAACATAAAAAACCATTTCTCCTTTGTGGGTACAACAGAGCGATTTAACGAAAGCCTCTTACTTCTTCAGCGGATATATGGATGGGCCACACCCTGTTACTTTGTCAAAAATCAAACGAAAAAACGTCCAAAAGTAAGGTCTATTGACCCTGAGGTACTGGATGCAATAAAGGACCGAAACAGTGGAGACACCCTACTGTATGAAAAAATGAGCAAGAAGCTCGATTTGCAAATTTCGGAGTACGAGCAACTGCCTGAAATGCTAATAAAGCTAGAGAAATATAATCAGCATCTAAGACTCCCTTTAAGGGTGATAGACATAGTTAAATCAGTGATATAGCAGGAAGTTTAGTTTTTCTTCTAAAAAGAAACTAGAATCTAATCAAGGGGCGATCTTCAAGTCAGCAAACTCATTCTTCACCTTACTTTTTATCCCTTTGTAAATCTTAAAGCAATCAACAAAGTACCCTGGGATTTTTCGGTACTGCTTATTCAAAAAAACAATTTCGAAACCCGAAAAGGCGCTGAAAATAATGTGAATGAATCCTTTCTTTTTGTTTGGATCCAATAAAATCTTCAGCAGTTCTTTCTCAAAGAATCTGGTAGCACTCTGGTGCCGTCTACTTTTATAGACTTTGTCATGACAAGCCAAAGTTTTCCCCGCTACAATCATCTTGAACCCCAAGTGTCGAGCTCTGTCCCAATAATTGGCATCCTCTCCATAATGGAAGAAAAAAGGATGGAAGATTCCTACTTGTTCCAGCAGCTTTCTATTCAACATCCAAAAAGCAGCGTTGGCAATCTTCACTTGGTAACGTTCCGCTAAATTCCCAGATTTGAAGTCGTTTAGAAGTGCTTTATGATCTGGGAACTTACGGTGATCCCTTCTTAACACTGACTCAAATACTCGATCAAGGGCTTTTCCAGTGCCATCTAGCTGGACTGGGCATAGGATCGCACGATGTTCGGTATTCTCTACTTGTTTCACCAATTCTTCCACGGTATTCTCCTGCACCCGAGTATCTTGATTTATCAAGAAGAAGTACTCGTATCCCCCAGAATAGGCTTCCTTCAATGCCAAATTGTTGGCGCCACCAAACCCAAGATTTTTGTCGCTCTCGATTAAATTAACTCCCTGAAATGACTTAACAATTGCCGTCGTACTATCCTTAGATCCATTATCTACCACATATATAGCAGGGTTTAGTGTTCCTTCTTGTAGCGTTTCGAGGCACTCATTGATCCATTGTTCCCCATTGTAGGTAACAATTATGGCACAACAAGAATTTGAGTGTTCCATTTATTTGTCCAAAATTTTCAAGATTGGGTTTTAATTGAGCCATTTTCTAACGTCACAATTCTGTCGGCAGTTTCGAAGTACTGATCATCATGAGAGATGAGTACCACGGTCTTTCCAGATTTTTTCAACTCAGGTATTATTTCTGTGTAGAATTTCTTTTTGAAGTACGGATCTTGGTTTGCCGCCCATTCGTCAAAAAAGTAGATCATTTTATCTTCAAGTAATACCCTCAGCAGGTTTAGGCGACCTCTTTGGCCATGGGACAGGTTGGTATCGGTAATCTCATCATTACTATCAAAGCTCGCTTTCCCCTGCAATTCCAGCATCTCAATTAGCTCCTGCCCTTTCTCCTTCACCATATCCGTTTTGATGTATCCCAAGTCATCAAAAACAGGTGATTCGGTGAAGTAGCAAGCGAAATAACTCCTGAAAGAATTGACGTTGCTCTCCAAGATCGTAGTTCCCTGAAACATCACTTGTCCCATTTTAGCATTATACAAACCTGTGATCAGCTTGAACAAGGTTGATTTTCCACTGCCATTTCCACCCTTAATAATCAGAATTTCATTTTCGTGAATGTCCATATTGATTGGGCCCATCTTGAAGCCAGTTTCATTTTCTCCGTAGAAAAAAGAAATATTATCAAGGGATATAATCGAGGTTGTGCTATTCGGCTGGAAAGAGATTTTTTCCTCAAGCTGCATCGCCGCACTTTTTATATCTACATCAAACTCCTCTATTTGAATTAACGCATTTTCGACATTTTTCACTTGCTTGAAGAAGTTGGAAATCATTGCCATCGAAGGAATGATAAATAGAAAGAAGGTGAGATAGCGAATCAGTTCTGTTTGGTCAATTTTCAGATAGTAGATCGTGAAAATCAAGGCAGAAGCAAACCCAATGATGATCATGGCATTGACCACACTGTCAATTTTGGTTCGCATGACATAAAGGTTGAATCCCAGCATGGAAGTTTCTCGACTCGGCTTATCAATGGCGTTACTGGTGTAATAGGTCGAATGCTCTCTATTCATAATCAAATCCTTAAATCCCCTTTCCATTCTATCAAGAGCAAAATGCAGCTTAAATCGGGTACGAGAAAGCTTGTTTTCAATTGCCTTAAAAATTGGTAGCGTTAACACATTCACAATAGTGACTCCAATAAGGATGATGAATACAAGCAGTGTTAATTGCCAAGAAATAGTTGCCAAATAGAATAACACCGCCACGAGTTGAAATAGGGCTACAAAAGCTTGTGGGATGAGCTTCCCAAACCCCCCAATGGTACTTATTTCAAAAAGCAAAACGGCAATAAGTCTGTCCAGTTTTTTCTCCGTTTTACTATAGTCCGTTTTAATGACCCTGTTAGCTAGCTCCTTCCTATAATCAGCAATTTTAATCTCAAAGTGCTTAGTGATGTCTTTCCCAACAAAGTATGTAATCACAGCTGAACCTGTAACCAAGAGAGAAATTTGTCCCAGAATGATGAAGGGATCACTGTCTGTGTTTTTAATCAGGTCATTCAGTAGTTTGATATTCAGAATATTCAAACCTGCAGAAACTGCACTCGCAATGGAGGCAATAATGATTTTATGCCAAGAGGATTTGAAAAAAAAACCAACAATACGAAGCATACTGAGTATTAATCTGTTATTCCTTTTAGAATTGCAAGATTACATAATTAACTAATACCCATCTCTTAGTGAACCCACTAAACGCAACGACGAAAGAAGGTCCGACTGGCAAACTAACTCATTACCTTTCTGTGGTCGCCATTTTCAAAAACGAATCTCATTGCATCAAAGAGTGGATTGAGCATTATATCAGAGAAGGTGTTGATCATTTTTATCTGATAGATAATGGCAGTACTGATAGCTACAAAACCGAAATAGAAGAATTCATACAAGGTGGCTCGATCACTTTAGTGCTTGATGATAAGAAGTGGGCACAAGTTGAGCTTTACAATAAATACTTTTTGGAACTGAAAGACCAATCCGAGTGGCTAGTCATCTGCGATTTGGATGAGTTCGTTTATGCGAGAAATGGTTTTGAGACAATTTCCGGATTTCTAAGATCTCTTTCTAAGAATACTTCTGCTGTAAGAATTCCATGGAAAATGTTTGGTTCATCGGGGTTGATAGAACAACCAACATCTATTATAAATTCTTTTACAAAAAGAGCTTCCTATGAGGTCAAAGAATCTTTTTTTCTAAAAAAAGCAGATAAAGCCCATAGCAAAGCTATTGTTAGGTCTAAATATCTTAGAAGCTTTCATATGCATTTTAGCTACATCAAAGGTCGGTTTAGAGCCATTGGAGCTGACAAGAAGCGGCTTGCATATCCCAGATCTGGTCCTAAAAAAAATTTCCAGCCTATAAGCGAAAAAATTTTAGAGCGCTCTTTTTTACACCTCAATCACTATGCGATTCAATCTAAGAGTTGGTTTATGGAGGTGAAAGCAACAAGAGGAGATGCGCATGGATCTAAGAGTGAAAATGTTAGGAACTTAGAATATTTTGAATCCCGTGATAAGCAGTCTAACGACGTAATCGATAATGAGCTTTCAGAAAAAAGAGAAAACACTAATTAAAGTTTTTTCCATGCTTCAAATATGACTTCACGTCCCCGAAAAAGGCTAGACAATTATTCCAACTAGATTCTTTGAAGCGTGACATTACCTCATCATTCAAAATTTCAGTCATATGTTTATATCCGTACATAAACACGTATTTCTTGACGTAATAAGCCAATAGCTTATTCGCATATTCAGAACCGTTGAGCTCCCTATATTTTTTGTACGCTGGATCCTTCAGAATCTTGTGAAGTATATTCATCCTATCCAAATGCGTAGGATTAATTCCTTTCTTTTTTCCATTTTTTGCTCCTTGCGATTCCCCATGCACACGAAAAGTGTGAAAGTGGTTAGGCATAAAAACGAATCTGGTATTTAAACCCAGCCTAAGCCAATATTCCAAATCTACAATCTGCTTCAGGTGCTCATCGTAATTTCCATACGCCTTGAATAAGTCCTTCTCAATCAAACCAAGAATCGGCTCTCCCATGAAGTTATGATCAATCCCTATTTTATTCAGAAGGGTACCAAGCTCCCCTGCCTCAAGAACCGTAGTTTGATTGTAATGGTCAGATAATCTCCTTAGGTTGTCAAAATGATTTTTTCTCTTTCCCTCAAAAATATATTTGCGATCAGCCAACACGAACTTCACATCAAACTCATCAGCAGCTCTTAGCATTTCCTCCACAGTCTCTGGTGCCATCAAATCATCTTGGAAATGTAGTTTTATCCACTCCCCTGAAGCTTCCTCAATGCACTTATTCCAGTTTCCTACTAGCCCAAGGTTCTTGTCGTTTCTGATAATTTTCACCCGAGGGTCTCTTTCTTTAAATTCTTTACATATGGCCATAGTACCATCGGTAGATTGATCATCTACAATCAGAATCTCCAAATTCTGATAAGTTTGATTTACAATACATTCCAAACTCTCATTTAGATATTTTTCACCGTTGTAAGTCGGCACACATATTGATATCTTCTCTTCGGTCATGGATGTCTTGTTGGCAAACCAATGCTGGATACTTAGCTTTGCGAATTAAATAAATAAACTGATGATTTTCATTTGTAATTTTTCAATACTCCCCTTAATCCTAATCTCTCAAACAGGTTATACTCAAAACAACTATCAGTTGGAGTTTATTCAGGTTGATAATAAAGTAGAAGTATTGGTAAATGACTCACTCATATATACTAGTAACACTCTTGACAACAACCCTAACATAGAAGGCGGGCTAGAAGTAAATTTACGGCCTTACCTAACAAATAATCGAGACGAGGTAATTGTGAAATTATACAACGGACATGAGCCGTACAATAAAGATGAAGATGATAAACACTGGGAAATAGAATATAGTCTATGGCTTAATCAAACGGAATATGACCTCATGTGGAATGAGGGAGATGATAATAGAACAGGTTTAGTCTCTGAAGAAAAATACTACCTCTAAATGCACCCCATGAAAATTATATTCTGGTTCGCAAGTACTCTTTTCTCTTTAAATTTAATAGGCCAATCTGTTGACATCCCAGGCATTGGCTTACCAACAGGAAAACTGAATGACACGACAGCGTTAGCGTTGTTTTCTACGATCAATACGAGTGGTAAAAACGGTGTTTTTCTGTTAGATCCACTAATTAAAACTTCATTGAATACGGGCTACGCTAGAAGCTACAATGATGGGGCTGTATGGAAAGGCAAAGGTTTAACATCCGAGCTACACGGAGGAGTTATGATCAAAAAAGGAGCTATTAGCTTAGTGCTTCACCCGGTCGCGTATCATTCTCAAAACAAATCGTTTAAATACCCAGATACACTATCTTCAATAAATCAGTTTGCCTACCCGTTTAGTCCATACATAGATTGGGTTCACAGATATGGAAACAGTTCCTTTACACAAATTCACCTTGGACAAAGTGAACTAAAGCTTGAAACTCATAAGTTCTTCGCATCTGTTGGCACTCAAAACTATTCTCTCGGCCCAAGCGTATTCAATCCGATATTGCTAAGTACTCAAGCCGGAGGATTCCCACACCTAAGAATAGGAATCAAACCAACCTACCTGACCAAAAAACATAAAATAGCGAAAATAGATGCCTCTTTAATATATGGTTTACTCAAGGAATCTGCTTACTTCGATAACAATTCTATAAACGATCAGCGCTACTTCAATGGGATTTTTATTGCGTTATCACCTTCGGTAATTCCTAGTTTGACTTTAGGATTTAACAGAGTTCTTCATAAGCAAACTCAATATTTTCAAACACAAGATCTAATCTCGCCCATAATCGTACTGGATAATGGAGTGCTGAATGGCGACACATTAGCTCCCAATGACAGCTTTGATCAGATGGCATCATTCTCATTAGAATGGAGATTCCCAAGCGTTGATTTCAGAACCTATTTGGAGTTCGCTAAGACTGATTTCACCTCCGACGGAGGTGGGATAAGGCCAACACTCGTAGAGCCAGAGCATACCCGGGCATACACAATTGGCTTTGAAAAGAGCTTTCCTACTAAAGGGAAAACATCTGTTGACCTAATTTACGAACATACCAACCTTTCCATCGGACATAGAGGCTGGAGACCAACGCCTCCTTACTACACTCATGACGTCAACAGGCAGGGCTATACACATGATGGACAGATCATTGGTGCTGGAATAGGGACAGGAGGAAATAGTGATCAGTTAGTATTAGAACTAGAAAGAGAGAATTTTTCCGTCAGCTTACTTTTGCAGCGTATAGAGAACAATAGAGACTATTTCGTAAACGCGGTTAGAAATTCTAACCTACACGACCAAGAATATACAGTAGGAGTATATACCATGAAGGAATTTAATTCCATTCAATTGTTCTTTGATGCTGCCATTAGTAAAAACTATGGCAAATACTACGAATTCAATGATGTTTTCAATTTTAGTTTAGGATTTGGATTAAGACTTAGTCTTTAGCAAATAAGTAATTCCGAAGTTGAATTCATGCCATTCGTGGTGAGTAAGAAAGTGCATTGAAATATTTACCCAACCATCCGATTCAAACTACTCGGTATCATAATCCAACAAATTTTAGTAGGTAACTTTACGCACGAAAACCTCAAGAAATGAAAAAAAAGCAAATCATAGCAGCCTTCATGATCGTATTCTCTGTGATGCTATCATCTTTTGCTTTTTATACATACCATGTACTCTACACAGCCAATATTCTTATTGACCAGGAAGACAGGTTGTTTGCCATCCCAAATGGAACGGATTTCAAGACTTTGCAAAACAAGCTTTATGAAGAGCGGGTAGTGAATGATTTGGTCTCTTAACTCAGATGACTCTGGCTCAGGTATCCATTCCTGGGGACTACTTTAATAGGATTGATAAATACACGGATTCTACGGCCCTCACATTTTACTCTTCTATTCAAAACCAAAATAAGAATGGATTTCTTTTTCTTGATCCATTTATAAAATCTTCTTTCAATAGTAACTACCCTCGTGGGTATAATGATGGTGCTGTTTGGAAAGGTAAAGGACTCACCGTAGAAGGTCATGCTGGTTTTCAAGGAAGAAAGGGAAAGTTATCATTTACATTTTTTCCAGTAGCATACTTCTCTCAAAATGCGTCCTTTGAATTAGCTCCATTGAATAGCCCTTCTAGAAACAGATTTGCTTATCAGTTTGAAAACCGAATTGATTGGGTACAACGATATGGAGATCAGTCTTTTTTCGCCTTCCACCATGGTCAAAGTGAAGTAAGATTTGAGTTAGGTAGTTTTATTCCAAGTATATCAACTCAAAATTATTCACTCGGGCCTGCGATATTCAACCCAATTCTTCTTAGTAGACAAGCTGGAGGATTCCCTCATGTAAGGTTGGGGTCAAAACCTTTTAAGATAAAAATAAAAGAACAAAGTTTAGGCTTATTTGAAGTGAACTCCACTTTTGGACTTCTGAGTGAATCTGATTATTTCGATGGCAAGTCAAACAATGATAAAAGATACATCAATACTATTTCATTAGCGTACTCACCCAGTTTTCTGCCGGAATTAACACTGGGAATTAATAGAGTCGCCTACAAACAAACTAGATTTTTTGAACCTGCTGATTTTTTTGCCACTATTTACACAGTTGATAATGGTGTGATAGATGGTGATGCAATTTCAACAAATGATACTTTTGATCAAATGGCCTCCATTACTTCGGAGTGGAATTTGCCTACAGCTGGCTTTCGAACCTATGTAGAATTTGCACACAATGATCACACTAAACTAAAGTATGAACCAGAACATAGCAGAGCATTTACCCTTGGCTTTGAGAAGAGGATTTTATTAATGTCTGGAAAAAAATAGAAATTGTATATGAGCATACCAACCTATCTTTAAATGCTTCATTTACATATAGAATATCACCAACATATTATGTCCATAATAATAACCCACAGGGATATACCAATAATGGCCAAATAGTTGGTGCGGGGATAGGACCTGGTGGTAACAGTGATCATTTTGGTGTAAACATTAAGGGAGAGAAAAAATCACTTGGCTTTTTGATTCAAAGAATAGAGTCAGACCGTGATTACTTCTTACGCAACATTAAAGACAAAGAAAGGCGCAACCCAGAGTATAGCCTTAATATTTTTTATCAAGTGCAATATTCAAAATTTACATTTCCTACTCAAGGAACTTTTAGTCATGATTGGAATCGATACTATGGGGACGATGAAATTAATATATTCTTGAGTACGTCGCTTAGATATAAACTTCATTAATTCTTTAATTGACGTTATCTCTTATATTGCTGTTATGAGTTGAATGTCTTATGAGATTTCATGCTCAATATTAAAACGTGTCACAAATTAATCTTAATCTAGCTTTAAAGAATAGAATTTTATAGTCTCGCAATAAAGAACAGCCAGCAAAAATTTATGCCTAAAAAAGTATTGATCACAGGGTGCGCGGGTTTTATCGGCTTTCACACGGTACAATCATTGTTAGCGAATTATGATTATGATGTCGTAGGAATTGATAATATCAACGATTATTATCCTATGACGCTAAAATTTGAGCGACTAAAGGAATTGGGTATACAGCCTGAATTTATTAGATATAATCAAAGAACAGAAAGCTCTCTTTATAATAACTTCCAATTCATGAGGATTGACATTACCGATGAAAAGTCAGTCACCTCTCTCTTTGAAAAAAATAATTTTAACTATGTAATACATCTTGCAGCTCAAGCGGGTGTTCGATATAGCATTGACAATCCAAATGCTTATATCAAATCAAATATTCTAGGTTTTAATACCATTCTAGAATCTTGTAGAAATTTTAAAATTGACCATCTAGTTTACGCCAGCAGTTCCAGCGTATATGGTCTTAATACGCAGCAACCATTTTCGATAAAACATAAAACTGATGAGCCCATTAGTTTGTATGCAAGCACAAAGAAGAGTAATGAGCTTATGGCTCATACCTACAGTCATTTATTCAAAATACCAACCACTGGCTTACGCTTTTTTACTGTTTACGGGCCATGGGGACGACCAGATATGGCTCCAATGCTCTTTGCAAAAGCCATTTTAAAAGGTGAACCAATAAAAGTTTTCAATAATGGCTCCTTGGAAAGAGATTTTACTTACGTTACTGATATTGTAAGGGGAGTGTGCAAAGCCAAAAAAGCAATTCCAAAACCAAATGAGAAAGGGGTTCCTTACCAATTATTTAATATCGGAAGTAGCAATCCGGTAAACATCATGGAATTTATAGACATTTTAAGCGAGGAGCTAGGTGTGAAATCAAAAAAAGAATTCCTTCCAATGCAAGAAGGGGATATGCTCAAAACTTATGCGGACATTTCAGAGTTTAGTGCGGAAACAGGTTATAAACCAACAGTATCGATACGAGAAGGAGTTAGAGAATTTGCCTCATGGTATAAAAGCTTTTATCTAAAGAATAGCTGAAAACCCTCATATTAAAATTAGCTTTCGCAAAAAAAATACAAGACGGCTGAGTTGAAAAAGGATTAGTTAAAGAAAAAAGTTGCCATGTGAGCTTTTAAACACAACTAATATTTTTAAAATAAAAGGGTTCTAATTCAAAAAAACCGATGAAAATCTCTTAAAATAAATTTAACCATGGATAGGTATAC